>JBBAMO010000066.1:0-5640 GCA_040402495.1 Rhodoluna sp. | reverse complement strand
ACGAAGCAACCGTTCGTCTACACGGCGATGTGTCTGCAACGATCAGCCTTCAGGTCGGCGGCATCAGCCGTGTTCTGATGGAAAACCACCTACAAACGGTTTTGATGGTCACCTCCGTAAACAACTTAGACGGACCAGTTGCACACTACTTGGAGGGCCGTGAAGTAGACGGCGCAATTTTCTTTCAACTGCACAAAGACGCATTAGTGCGCAAGCTGGCAAAACAAGGCCTTCCGATTGTTATCACCGGCAGCCCACACACCGACGCAGATCTTTATTTTGTTGACACCGACAACTTTGGTGGCGGTTATGCAGCCACCAAGCACCTAATGTCGCGCGGCTGCAAGAAAGTGGCGGTTATTACAGGCGACATCGAGACAACTGCTGGTCACCAGCGCCTTGATGGCTACAACCAGGTGTACCGCGAGTTTGGCCGCGTTCCAAACAAAACCCTTATCAAACAGGGCGACTACTCATATGAGAGCGGCTTCTTGCACATGCAACAGCTTCTAGAAGAACACCCCGATGTCGACGGCGTCTTTGCGTGCAACGACCTAATGGCTCTGGGAGCCATCGCGGCCATTGAAGAGAGCGGTCGCACCGTGCCAGACGATGTTGCAGTGATCGGCTTCGACGACTCTGTTAGCTCGCGTACCTCGCGCCCACAGCTTTCTACCATCCGTCAAGATATCGCCGCTCTAGGCGAGGCCGCAGCAGAGCTTATGATCGCTCAGCTAAACGGCGAGCCAGTTGAATCGCGCATCATGCCGGTTGAACTGGTGCTTCGCGAATCCGCCTAGTCGGCAAGTACACCACAAACCACTCAGGCCGCGCGCCTTGGCGCAGTGCCAACAACACCCGATCGTCTCTGCCGTTGGCAATCATCTTGGATAAAGCAATGGGCCCCAGACTTTCGTCTGGGGCCCATCTACTTTTGGTTTGTACTAGCTAACCTTGGCCGTGGTCTTGGTTAGTGAGTACTTGGCACCCTTGCTGTTGGTCGCAGTGACCATTGCACGGATGTACTTGCCCTTGTCTGCAGCTACTAGCTTGTAGGTGGTTGCAGTCGCCTTGGCGATTACAGAACACTTCAGAGCAGAGGTTGGCGCTGCGGTCTTGGCGGTTGAGCCAGACACGGTGCAGCGGTACCACTTGTAGCCGTAGGTTGGAGCAGGAGTACCAGTCCAGGTTCCCTTTGCAAGAGTTAGCGACTTGCCAACCTTTGCGGTACCCGAAACAGTTGCACCCTTGGTCATTCCAGGAGCAACCGTTGCCGGTGCAACTGGAATCTCAGGAGTGGTCGCTCCGTTGATTGCTAGGTTGTCAACGTAGTACACCGAGTCATCGCCAGCCTTGTTGAAGTCTGGGAAGAGGGTAAGTGCGGTGTACTCAACGTCGGCTGACCAAACTCCGTCACCGGTTACGGTTCCGAGGTCGAAGGTAAGCGTCTGCCAGCCCTTTACAGCGTTGATTGTCATACCAAGTGCGTGTGGGTAAGGAACAATCTCAACGCGGGTAGGTGAAGCATCCTTTGGTGAGTAGTAGTTGAACGTAAGGATCTTGTGACCTGAGTCGGTGACCTTAGTGTCAGCTGCGAACTTCAAGACGTTGACACCGGCGTAAACCTGGCTTCCGGTCTTCTTGATGATCTTCAGTGCCTTGCCACCGTTTCCGCCAGCAATAGCGTCGGCAATGCTGGTTTCAGCACCTTCGAAAGCACCCTGTGGCTTGTCGCCAGCAGCAGCGCCAACTACAAGTGCGCCCAGTGCGTCTGAAGACTCAAAGGTAAGCAAAGTGCTTGTAGCGGTGCGTGGGGCTGGAGGTGTAGCCGCAACGTCAGCAATGGTTCCGCCGTTGAAGGAAACGTTGTCAATCTCGTAAACCTGACCGGTGCGAGCGATAGAGGCTGCTCCGGTGTAGGTGGAGTCGTCAGCACCAAAGTCTGGGAACACGGTAACTACTGTGTACTCCTTGCTTGCATCCCAACCAGTTCCGGTTGACATATCAAACGACAAGTGGTTCAGACCAGGAGCGGCCTCAAGTGACTTCATTGCGGTGCCACTTGAAGAGGTCAACTTCATCATTACCGGTGAGGCAACGGTGTCGTTTGACCAGTAGTCCAAGGTGATTACTTTGTGAGTCGAGTCGGTGATCTTGTAGGCGGTTGAACCTGCAATAAGAAGGTTTACGCCACCCCAAACTTCGCCGCTCTTTACAAACTGAAGAGACTTGCCACTCAAGTGGGTTGATGCAGCAACCGAAGCGCTCGCTCCACCGAACGGACCGTCGCCACTAGCGCCGATTCCTGCAAGGGTGTCATCTGCTTCGAAGCTTACGTAAAGAGCGTGTGCGACCTTAGCAACCGGAGCAGCAAGAATGTCAGCTGCTACGCCACCATTGAACGAAACGTTGTCAATCTCGTAAGTCTGACCAGTGCGGTCAATCGCTGCTGCTCCGGTGTACGTGCCATCGTCAGCACCAAAGTCTGGGAACAAGGTAACCAGGTTGTATTCCTTGGTTGCGTCCCAGCCTGTTCCGGTTGACATGTCGAATGACAGGTGGTTCAAACCAGGCTGCGCTTCAACAGCCTTCATAACAGCAGATCCACCGGCGGTGAGCTTTAGCATCACAGGTGAAGCTACGGTGTCGTTTGACCAGTAGTCCAAGGTGATGACCTTGTGGTCTGCGTCAGCATACTTGTAGGCACTGGTGTCGGCAAGAAGGAGGTTTACGCCGCCCCATGGTTCGCCACTCTTGACGAACTGAAGCGCTTTACCAGTCAGGTGGCTTGAGTCTGCAATCGAAGTGGATGGGCCACCGAATGGGCCGGAAGGGCTGGCGGCAACTGCACCGCCGGCGTCGCCGGTTTCAAACGAGATAAATACTGGGTGAGCATCGGCTGCATGGGCAGCGCTGGAGATTCCAACGGTTCCTGCGAATGCAAGGGCAATGCTGGCCACAACTGATAGAGCCTTTTTGGCTCCAGTTTGTGAAGACTGCATAGTGTTCCTTTCATAACTGTCATGAAAGTGATCAAGCTTCGTTGCCCAAGAGCGCACTTAAACCAAATCACCGGGAACGCGCGCACACACGTCTATTTGAATAGTAGATGGGAAAGCGGTTTCACGAAAGCGGTTTCAAGCATTCTCAAGATGGTGTTATTCAATCTTTATAAAGGCCAATTTGGGTCCAAATCGATTCGAAGGCCAAGTCGTACACTGGAACAATGTCCAAGTTGCGCCCGTTCGTTTTGCTGCAAGCATCTGCGGTTTCTAGCTCGATCGCTGGCTCGGCAACTTTTATAGCGATTCCGTGGCTGAGCCTTCAGGTGACCGGCTCTTCGCTTATGTCTGCGGTGGTCATTGCGGCGAGCGCCATCCCTGGGTTGTAGCTGACTACTTTTGTAGGTGGATTGGTGGATCGGTTTGGCCGGCGCCGAATGGCCTACTGGATTGAGGCACTCACAGCAATAAGCACCGCGTTAGTGCCGATTGTGGCACTAACTGTGGGGATGAGCCTGCCTGCGCTGATTGCGCTTGTGGTTTTGAAGGCTATTTTTCAGCCAGGTGGTGGTTCAGCCCGAAAATCGTTGCTGCCAGATGCCGCCGATCATGCAGGTATGAGCCTCGACCGTGCCAACTCGATCAACGAAGCGCTCAGCTCTGCCGGTTTTGCCATCGGCCCGGCTCTCGCAGCAACTCTCATTGCCGCTTTCGACTCTTACGCGGCTTTTTGGCTGGCGGCTGCAGCCAGCCTGGCATCCGCTTTGTTTGCCTTCATGATTCGCGTTCACGAGAAGCAGGAACCGTTGGAGGGAGATCCGGAATCGAGCCACCCAATTCGCTACGCGATGCAGGGGTTTGTGACTCTGGTAAAACTGCCTGCTCTTCTGGTGGTCTTTGCGGCGTTCATGATTTTGTCGGTCATCTACATGCCGACAGAGATGGTGGTTTTGCCTCGCTATTACAGCTCAATCGGGCAACCGCAACAAATGGGCTACCTCATCACTGCGATGTCGCTGTTTACGGTTCTGGGAGCCTTGCTGTTTGAGAAGGCACACCAGTTGGTTGGTTACGCCAACCTGGTTCGCATCGCCAGCGTGGTGATTGGACTCTGCATGATCCCTATGTCGATGCTGCCCGATTACTGGGTGATGCTGGTGCTGGGCCGCGTTGTGCAGATCGCGAATCGCCTGCGAGATTTCCTCACGGGTTTCACCCATGCCAAGAATAAGGTTCGACTTTGTCACCATTCCGTAGTTGCGTGCCTGCGTGAGTACGTCGAGAGAACGTTCGTAAGTGAATGCAGGTCGAATCTGCTTGAAAATGCGTGGAACAGTCTCCACGTTGTGCGCAAAAACCTCCGGTGCAGCATCAAAAACCTTCTTTAGGTGGTCTGGATTGCCTGAGAAGTCCGGAACAAGAATCTCCACGCCAGTTCCCTCCGACTGCTTGTGGATCTGTCTAATCGTTTCGGCGTACAGCCAAGAGCCTTCATCGGCTAAGTCGTCTCTGGCCACACCTGTAACCGTGGCGTAGCGAAGTTCCATGCGCTTCACCGATTCACCAACACGACGCGGTTCATCCACGTCAAGATCTGCCGGCTTGCCCGTATCGATTTGGCAGAAGTCGCAGCGACGGGTGCACTGAGAGCCGCCGATCAAAAACGTTGCCTCACGGTCTTCCCAGCATTCAAAGATGTTCGGGCAGCCAGCCTCTTGGCAAACAGTATGTAGCCCCTCGGTTTTTACCAGGCTATGGAGAGCTTGATATTCAGGGCCCATCTTGGCGCGAGTTTTGATCCACTCTGGCTTTTTCTCGATTGGAACTGCGGCGTTTCTAGCTTCGATGCGCAGAAGTTTGCGTTCAGGTTTCTGCACGTCGCTCATATGGCTACCTTCGTTATCTGTCCGAGTTTTTGCTTGACAACCTCTGCCGCCATAGCTGGTGTTACTTCGAAACCCACTCGGTTGGATATCGTTGTGGTTTTTGCATCCGCAATTCCACAGGCAATAATCGTGTCATACGAGGCCAAGGAATTATTGCAATTGAGCGCAAACCCGTGCATCGTGGTGTGCTCGGCTACACGGATGCCGATGGCGGCGACCTTCTCAAACGAATCACCCACTCGCGTCCAGACGCCAGATCGACCTTCGACTCTTTCGGTTGCCAACCCGAATTCAGAACATGATTCGATAAGAACCTGCTCAAGCCAGCGAACGTAACCGACGACATCGATAGGCTGCGGAAGCTTCATGATGGGATAACCAACCAACTGGCCAGGGCCGTGCCAGGTGATTTTTCCTCCGCGGTCAACATCAACAACCGGCGTTCCGTCTTGGGGTCTTTCGGAGTCTTCGGTGCGCTTTCCTGCTGTATAAACGCTGTCGTGTTCAAGCAGAATGACGGTGTCCGAGCGAGTTCCCGCGGCCACCTGGGAGTGGATCTCCCGTTGCAGTTGCCAGGCATCCGAGTAGTCCACAAAGTTTGGCGACAAACCAGCGGTCAAGAATTCGGGCATGTCTCAATCCTATTTTGAGTGAGTTGCTAACAGATACCAGTGCGTTCAGATAATCCTTGAATCAGCTTGGAATCCTTGTTCTGTGGCCCGAAATCACCACAGCATTTAGGCTCTCGCGGT
>JBBAMO010000065.1:0-5648 GCA_040402495.1 Rhodoluna sp. | reverse complement strand
CAACTGCAGTGGTACGGCGACCCTCGCGGATCGTTCACCTATCTAAAGGTGGGCACCAATGTGAAGGTCAAGTACCAGGCCGACTTTTGCGATGCCAGAAACAGTTCGGGCACCTGCACCAAGTGGGTAGACAAGTGCGGTTCGAAGGTTTTTCAACTAAAGAGTCAGGCCAGCGCCGCACTTTACTACTACACGCCTTACACCCCAAACGATGCAGCGCTGAAAAACCTTTACGGCACGGGCGATACCTGTAGCGCCTACGGAAATAGAAACTTTTGGCGCTTCTACAGCGACTGGTTCGGAAGCACCATCGGTGGAGGATTCTTGCTCAAGAGCAAAGACTCGCCAACCTATCTGATTGTCGATGGCACTCGCTACGAGATAGCCGATCCAAACCTGATTGAGTCGCTCAAGCCACTTGGCCCACTTGGAACCGTTTCGCAGGCATACATGGATTCGTTCAAAGATGGCGGCGAACTGACTCCACTGGTGCAGTCTGCGGCAAAGAAGCTGTATTTCGTTTCTGAAGGCAAGAAGTACACGCTGGCTAACTGCGATTTGGCTCTCGAAATCGGTCTCGACTGCGCTAAAGCAATAACGCTAACCACGTCGCAGCTCAACGCTCTGACCACAGCCGGTGGAACCACAACCTACGTGCCTGGAGAAGGCGTCGACCGCTACCTGATTGACAACGGTGAGATACACGAAATCCTCGACGCTCCTTCGATCGCAGCAGCCAACATCACCCTGCCCGCGCTTAGCAAAACCAAGATCAGCGCGTTCAAGAGCCTGAGGTGGGGCGCGCCGGTTGCATCAAACCGAACCATCTTCACCGATCGGGCAACCGGCCAAAAAGGCGTCTACGTAACTGGTCAGTTCTATCGAATGTCTCCTGAGGTGGCCGCCGAGATCGATTTTGGCAAGTGGTTCACGCCGAGTGCAGGGTCGCTCTCTCCTCAAGGTCTGAGTGCTGTCGAAACAGGTGTTGAGCTCAAACCGTTCGTCAAAGACCCAGATGGCAACAACTGGCTAATTTCTGCCACTGGCAAACGTTCGATCTCCAAAACCGCATCGTTTACCGACGGTACATCCGAGGTTTCAACAACTGTTTTGGCCCAAGTTCCAACCGTTGGTGCCCAGCTGTCAGCTCCAGCTTTTGTAAAGACATCAGCGTCTAAGACGATCTACTTTGTCGGCGATGGCTCGGCCAGAATCCCTGTAAGCAGCGACGATAAAGAGCAATTGGCAGCCTATGTCACCGACCAAACGCCAGTTGTTTTGCAGCCAGTTGCGCTCAACCAGCTTGGAGTTGGAACGGCAATCTTTGCACCGGGTGAGGTGCTCCGTCTGAAGGACTCGAAGAAACTCTATGTGGTCAACAGTTTCAAAAATGTTGTGGCGCTCAACGACGACCAGTCGGTAACTCAGCTGGGTCTTCCAGTTAGAAGAATTGTTAAGGAAGACGCGCTAAAGCGCCTCGGATACACGATCACCTCGAAGTATGCAGGGCTGAAACTCACCTGCGATGGGCAGGTGTTTGTGTCCTACTCCGGTTATCTAATAGCCGTCGAGTCTTCTGCCATCGCGCATTGGCCCGGCACCGCTGCTCGGATGGGGAGCATGCTCTGCAATCGACTCGTGCTCGACTCCAGGATGATTGGCCGGTTTATTCACGTGGCAAGCGCCAAGAAGTTCTACCTAATCGATAAGGGCAAGAAGCGACCTATCTCGTCAACCTCGGTGTACCGAGCGCTGCTTGGCTCGCAGCTTGCTGCAATCGATGTTGATGAAGCCTTTGCCAGCCGCATTCCAACAGGCGCGCTCGCTCCAACCAAGATGCCCGTTGACAATCCAGACGGCGATACCCCGCCAGCCGGAACGGGCGGGTCGGGTGGTACTGGAGGCGGCACAACGCCAACCACATCCGTCAAATACACCGTAAAAGCCGGCGACACGGTTGGAGCAATCGCAACCCGCTACAAGGTAACCGTGGCTGCCATAATCGCCGCCAACTCGCTGGTCAATGCCAACAGCATCAGGGTGGGTCAGGTACTCACCATCCCTAAGTCCTAAACTTGACCCATGACTATTCAGGTTGTAATTCTCGCTGCCGGCATGGGCACTCGCTTGGCCAGACCACTTCCAAAGCCGCTCACCGAGTTGCGCGATGGTCGCTCCATCATGAAGCAGCAGTTAGACAACCTAACCAAGGCATTCGGCAACGATTACCGCGTAACCATCGTGGTTGGTTTCAAGCTTGAAGCCATCATCGAGCGCTTTCCTGAGGCCACCTTTGTTTACAACGAGTTTTACGACCAAACCAACACCTCCAAGAGCCTTTTGAAGGCCCTTAAGGCTTCGGCCGACGGGGGAGTGCTCTGGCTTAACGGCGATGTTGTGTTCGATCACCAAGTATTGATGCGCGTAAAGCAGCACATTCTCGACGAAAAGTCTTTTGTGGTGGTCAACACTTCCAAGGTTGGCGAAGAAGAGGTCAAATACACCCTCGATGCCGGAGGCGCAGTTGCACAGCTTTCTAAGAAGGTTCAGCAGGGTCTTGGCGAGGCGGTCGGCATCAACTTTGTTGGGGCACACGACAAGAGCAATCTGATTTCGCGCCTAACTGAGGTAGACGACCAAGATTACTTTGAACGCGGCATCGAGTTGGCCATCGAGCAAAACGGTTCGCGTTTTGCCGCGGTAGACATCAGCGATCTTTTTGCTGTTGAGGTCGACTTTGCCGAAGACCTCGACCGAGCAAACGAACACGTTTAGGCGATCGGCCCTGTGGCTCGAGCGTTTCGTCGGGCTCAAAAACCTTGATGGCAAATAGCGCCAGCAGCATCCATCCGAGTTCGTTTAGCATTCTGCTCTCGGTGAGGTTTTGAACAATCAAACCCATGAATACCAAAATCGGCCACAGATAAAGCGCACTCGTGTGACGCACGGCCAACTGCCAAAGTTTCACGAAGGTCAGCACAACTAATGCCACAAATGCCAAAAGCGCAAAGATGCCAGACTGCAGCCACATGTCTAGAAACGCATTGTGTGCCTGGTAGTAAGGCACGTGGTTGATAACCACTAGGCCTTCGTAAGGCTTGATGCCAGGCACCCAGTAAGAAAGCCAGCCGAAACCCTGAAGAGGATGCTCTGGAATCAAGGCAAGCACCTTGCGCCAAATCATTGTGCGGCCGGTCATGTCGGGCGATTTGCCGACAAGTGCAAATACTTCGGCTCTAAACGAAAGCACGAAGAATCCAACTACACCGGCAACCGACCAGGCCACTCGGTAATAGCGGTGACGCACCTCGTATGTTTTTCCTTCGGCAGCAATCGAAACCACCGCGGCAACCACAACGGCTGCTAGCGCGAAGGCGATGCCGGCCGACTTAGCGAGCGCGATGCTGATGGCGCTAACTGCCATGCTCACCACGCTGATCCAGCGAGCGGTGCCGATGATGGCATATTCAACCGCGTAAACAACCAGGCCAATCATGGCCACGTAGGCCAGAAGGTTTGCGTTGCCCATGATGCCTTGGATGCGCTCGCCATTAAAGAGGTTGCCCTGTGTCCAGTAGTAGGCCTTGCTTGGCACCACGTCGCCATCGAAGTTCTTGAAAATTGGCAGAATTGGCCCGCGCACAATCACGGCGGCAACCAGCTCGAATGCCATCGATGCGCCAAGAATGAAGCGAATGGTGTTCGCAAAAACCTTCAAGATATGGCGCCAGTCGAAGGCGTGCGCGAGCCACAAGCCGTACATGGCGGTGATAACGCTGGCAACCCAGGCGCCGATGCTAATCCAGCGGTAGTCGCTAAGCAGGCTGCTCAGGAGCATCAGGGCAAAAAGTGCAGCCATAGGCCATGGAATGCGCTTGATAGTTGGCATCGGTTTCGACTTCACCAGCATTGCAACAACCAAAACCGTCAGAATCGCAGACCAGATTCCGAAGCCAACCCAACCCACCAGGTAGCGCAGAGTGTCACCAGCGGCCAAGCCGAAAAGTCCGACGTACGCCAACCAGGTTTTGCTGCGGTAATCCCAACTGCGCGTATCGAAAACTACGCGAATGGGCCGGGTGATTGTGTCCAATGTTCCCCTTTGTCTAGGTCAGTTTAATTGCAAATGCGCCAACTAAACCAAACAGTTTGAAGTTCGCGAGCATGGCCTTTACTAGGCTAGTTCTGAAAGGGGGTGCACACTCTTGATAGTAAAAATCAGCAACGATGCCAAGGCATACGACTGGGGTTCAAAAGATCTGATTCCCGATGTTCTTGGCTTTGCGGCAACCGGCCAGCCGATGGCCGAAGTTTGGTTTGGCACGCACCCGCTCTCGCCGGCCTCCATCGCAGAGTCTGAACATGCCGTCACGCTAAGTGACGCCCTCGGACACAACCTCGATTTCATGCTGAAGTTTCTTGCTGCAGAGCACCCACTGTCTATTCAGGTGCACCCAAATGAGCTTCAGGCATACGCGGGCTACCTAGCCGAAGATGCTGCCGGCGTCGAAATCGACGCCTCAACGCGTAACTTCAAAGACCGCTCTGCCAAGCGCGAGGCCATCGTGGCTATTACCGATTTCGACCTACTCGCAGGCCTTCGCCCTCTCGAAAAGATTCAAGCCTCGATGTTTGAGTTGGCTCAACTCGTGAGCGAAGGCCCAAGTTCGGTGCTGCACCGATACGCCGCGCTAGCCGAAGCAACCGACGGACACCGCGCACTGCTTGGCGACATGCTGGCTGGCGATAAGCCGAGTGCAGTTGTTCAGCAGCTGCTAGACGAACTGTGCACTGTGGTGCAGGGGCGCCCGGCATCTGAGTTGATTGATTACCCGCTGATTGCTTTGATGGTGCAAAAGTTTGGTGCCGATCGAGGATTGCTGCTGGCACTCACCATGCGCCGCTTTCAGCTCAAACCCGGCACTGCAGTGTTTGTTGAAACCGGCGTTCCGCACTGCTACCTGAGCGGCCTTGGCGTTGAGATTCTAAGTTCTTCCGACAACGTGCTTCGCGGTGGGCTAACCCACAAGCATGTTTCGGCTGCCGACTTTATGGCCATGCTAGACATTTCGGCCTCGGTCAAGGCGGCTCCCCAGCAGGCTAGCCAACTGGGCGCTGGGCTCTGGCGCTATAACTTTGGGCCAATCGATTTCGCACTTCACCGCGTCTCGGTGAGCGGATCCAACCTGCTGATCGACTTTTCGCTGCCAGGTGAGTCGATTCTGGTTTGTACTGCCGGCGAACTTGCTGTCTCGAACAGTCAAGAAGAGCGCGTGGTGCTGCGCAGGGGAGAGGCAGCGTATCTTTCAGACGACGCCCGCTTCTATTCGATTTCTGGCAGCGGCGACGGCTACATCGGCAGCGCGGTCAAGCAGTAGCTCTAGCTACTTAGTTGCATCCCAGGCGCTTCGAACAATCTCGGTTAGGTTGTGCTTTGCCTGCCAACCCAGCTCGGCCTTGATGCGGCTCACATCGGCAGCCAACGATGGCGGGTCGCCAGCGCGTCGGGCCTGAATGTCAAACTCAAACTTCTCGCCACTTACGCTGCGAATTTCTTCGAGCACTTCAAAAACGCTTGAGCCGTTGCCGGTGCCCACGTTGAAAGTGTCGTACTTACGTTCGTCGCGCTCCAAGTAGTTCAATGCTTC
>JBBAMO010000064.1:0-5664 GCA_040402495.1 Rhodoluna sp. | reverse complement strand
CCTTGGTGGATGCACTGTTCTCAGCCAACACTTCACGCACGGGCCAGTCAAACGCTGCTGGGCTGTGGGATGAGACCAACAAGAGCCTCTCCCCCGTAATCGCATCGCGAGTAACGCCACTCACCACAGCGGTGTGGTCGCGGTCGCCTGAATTGTCCCAATCGAACTGCACAATATCGCCAGGTTGCACCAAATCGCGTTGCGACCACGTCATAGCAGTTGCGAGTTCCGGGTGCTGCGCTAAGTAATCACGAAACCCCGTAGAAGAAATCCATGGGCGGGTGTACGGCTCTGTTGACGATGAATCGAACTTCCACTCAGCTGTCATCGTCCAACCGCGAGCAATGAGGGTTTGACTGGTGAAGTTGACGCAATCGGTGCCACCGAGATCGCCGTATTCAGCGTTGTTTGGGCTCTTGTAATGGGCCTTTGCGTATGCGAGTTGTCCCGCAACACTGGCCGAGCTACCGCGATCAATATATGTGGTAATCGAAGGATCATGCACAGGCGAACAGGCAACTAGGGATAGTGATAATGCGCTTGTTAGAGCAATAACGCCTAGTCGAACCGAAAAAGACATCGCGCTCCCCCGAGCTTAGAAAGACTGCTTAGTGAGCGTGCTGACCGCGGCTGTGTTCGAAAACAAATCCGATGATGGCTACCAGCGAAAGCGGGAAAGCGATGATGAAAAGCCACCAGCCGATTGCTAGCGAAGTAAATGCCAACGCAGCAAATGCACCTAGGAACAAAGGCCACCAAGACCAAGGAGCGAAGAATCCAATCTCAGCTTCACCGTCTTCGATGTTGGCGTCTTCGCGGTCCTCAGGAACTGCGCCCTGGGTGCGGTAGGTCTTCTCTAGATAGAACGCAATGAAGGCAGACATGAAAACTAGCATCGAGATGGCGGCAGTACCGATAACCTCAAAATGGCCATCGTAGTAGCTGATGCTCCAGATGTAATAAGCGATCGCAGAAACTGCATAAAACACGGTTAGTAGCCAAAAAAGGCGTGCGTTAGTGCGCATTGGTGTTAGCCCTTCTTCTTTGCTGCAGTTGCCGACTTCTTCTTTGGTGCCGTGACCGGTGCAGCATCAGGTGAAGCGTACTCTGGGTGGTTTAGGTCGAATGCTGGCGATTCTGAGCGAACTCGAGGAATCGAGGTGAAGTTGTGGCGTGGGAACGGGGTTCCAGTAGCCCACTCAAGCGAACGCCCATAGCCCCATGGGTCGTTCAAAGTCGTAACCTCGCCCTTGCGCCAAGTGATGAAGATGTTCCAGAAGAACGGGATCATCGACAGCGCAAGTATGCCCGCACCGATGGTTGAAACCTCGTTCATCCAGGTGAAGCCATCTTCAGGCAAATACGTCGCGTATCGACGTGGCATGCCGATTACACCTAGCCAGTGCTGAATAAGGAAGGTCATGTGGAAACCGATGAATAGCAACCAAAAGTGCACCTTGCCGATGCGCTCGTTGAGCATCTTTCCGGTCATCTTTGGGTACCAGAAATAGATTCCAGCAAACATGGCAAACACCACTGTTCCAAACACTACGTAGTGGAAGTGCGCAACCACGAAGTAACTGTCGGACAGGTGGAAGTCGAGTGCCGGCGACGAAAGAATCACGCCGGTCAATCCACCGAAGATGAAGGTGGTTAGGAAGCCGAGCGCGAAAAGCATCGGGGTCTCGAACGTGACCGAACCCTTCCACATGGTTCCAATCCAGTTGAACACCTTTACACCCGTCGGCACTGCGATGAGCATCGTTGTAAACGCGAAGAACGGCAACAGCACAGATCCGGTGACATACATGTGGTGAGCCCACACGGTCATCGAAAGCGCTGCGATCGCGATGGTTGCATAGACCAGCGTCTTGTATCCGAAGACCGGCTTGCGGCTGAATACGGGAAAGATTTCGGAGATGATTCCAAAGAAAGGCAAAGCCAAAATGTACACCTCAGGGTGACCGAAGAACCAGAACAGGTGCTGCCAGAGCATCGGGCCACCGTTGGCTGGGTCGAAGATGTGCGCACCAAACTTGCGGTCGGCACCAAGAGCAAACAGAGCGGCTGCCAGTGGTGGGAAGCACATGATTACCAAGATCGAGGTAACCAGCGTGTTCCAGGTGAAGATTGGCATGCGGAACATGGTCATACCAGGCGCACGCATGGTGAGGATGGTGGTGATGAAGTTAACACCACCGAGGATGGTTCCGAAACCGCTCAGTGCAAGACCAAAGACCCATAGGTCGCCACCTAGACCAGGTGAAAAAGTGGTGCTCGAAAGCGGTGCGTAGGCAAACCAGCCAAACGACGCAGCACCCTGTGGGGTGAAGAAGCCGGAGACCGCCACGAACGACCCGAAGAAGTAGAACCAGTAAGCAATAGCGTTTAGGCGCGGGAATGCAACGTCTGGTGCACCAATCTGCACTGGCATCAAGATGTTGGCAAATGCGGCAAATAGTGGAGTTGCAAACATCAGCAACATGATGGTCCCGTGCATCGTGAATAGCTGGTTGTACTGCTCTTTGCTGCCTACGATTTCAAGCCCAGGCATGGTTAGCTGCGCGCGAATGACCAAGGCCATGATTCCGGCAATCACAAAGTAAATGATTGAGGTAATGAGGTACAGGTAACCGATCTTTTTGTGGTCGGTGGTAGTTAGCCAGTCAACAAGGATGCGGCCCTTGGACTTTGGACTTTGTGAAGCAGCGCTAGCCATGGTCTTATCCTCTGATGTCTGGGTTGTCGCCCGGCAGGTTTTGGTTGCGGTTTAGGTCATTTCCAAGCAGGCCGGTGTTGCCCTCTGCCTGAAGGTCGGCCATGTGGGCCTCGTAGTCGGCCTTGTTAACGACTTTTACGTTGAAAAGCATCATCGAGTGGTACTCGCCACAAAGCTCGGCACACTTACCGTCGAAGTCGCCCAATTTGGTCGGAGTGAAGTAGATGTAGTTGGTCTTACCTGGAATCAAGTCCTTCTTGTACAAGAAGTCGATTACCCAGAACGAGTGGATTACGTCGCGAGCGTCTAGAGCAACCTTCAGTGGAACGTCTTTTTCGAGCCACAGGGTAGGCAGGGCCTCTTTAGAGCCCTTTTCTCCAGCAAACTGCGACTGAATTCCGGTTTCGTGAACGTTTGATTCGGTGTAGTTGAAGTCCCAAGACCACTGCTTGCCGATTACTTGGATGTTGCGTGAACCCTCAACCGGTGCTTCGATAGCGCTCATGTCGCGCGCGGTGATGGCAAAAAATCCGATTACCAACACGAAAGGAACGATGGTGAACAGCGCCTCGATCGGGTTGTTGTAGCGAAGCTGCACAGGAATGCGGTTCTCGCCCTTGCGGCGACGGTATGCAATCATGGCCCAAATCATAAGAGCCCAGGCAATGATTCCTACTGCCCAGAGCACAATCCAAGAATCAACCCAAAGTGTGGTGATGGTGCCGGTGTGATTGGTGGCTCCAGTCGATTTACCTGGTAGGAATCCACCACCGCTATTGTCTAAAGTTTGCTGAACTTCGGCACAGCCAGAAAGTAGTAAACCAAGGCTAAGAACTATTGGCGCAGAGGCCAGGCGCATTGAACGCTTTGAAAGCACAATCGACCCTTCACGTTTCGAATCGTTACGGCTCTATTCTACGCTTCGGCAGGCGGCGGATTGGCTCGAAACCAGAAAACACGCGGACTTTGCCTCAAAAAGAGTGAAAAAATAACCGAATTATTCTCGGTTTAGCTAAATGAATCTCCGCAGGCGCAGGTGCTCTCGGCATTCGGGTTGTCGATAGTGAAACCCTGCTTCTGGATGGTGTCTTCGTAGTCGATTGAAGCGCCATCTAGGTACGGAACGCTCTTGAAATCGACTACAACCTGCACGCCATCGAAGTCGCGAACGGCGTCGGTCTCTTCTAGAACCTCGTCAAAGAACAACTGATAGATGAAACCTGAACATCCACCGGTTTTTACCTCGATGCGAAGACGCAGATCGTCGCGACCTTCAGCCGAAACGAGGGCTTTTACCTTCTCGCGGGCGGTGTCGGTGAGGTTTACTCCGTGGGTCATGGTTTCGGTCATTTGTGCTCCTTTAAGCCGATGTAATTCTAACCTTTGAAACAAGCTCGAACGGTAATTTATGCCCTGTCGAGGCGATTCGCGTTCAAAAGCATCAACGCTTCGGCGACCATGGCATTTTTCAACGTGGCAAGGTGAACCGATTCATTTGGGCTGTGAGCTCTTGAATCGGCATCCTCAACTCCGGTTACCAAGATTTGGGCCTTCGGAAACACCTCAGTCAACTCGGCAATAAATGGAATGCTTCCACCAATGCCCATCTCTACGCTTTCGTTGCCAAAGGCGGCCCCGAGGGCATCCTTGGCTATCTTGAAGGCCCAGCCTTCGGTGTCAGAGGCAAACGGACGGCCACCCTGATGTGGAGCAAAGGTCACCTTTGCGCCGAACGGCGTGTTCTCAATTATGTGCGCACGAAGTTTCTCGGCGGCAGTATCCGGCTCGTCGCCTGGTGCAATGCGCATGCTGATTACTGCAGTCGCGCTCGGCAGCATCGTGTTGGAGGCAACCGCCACCGGCTTGGTGTCCATACCGATCACGGTGATAGAAGGTTGAGTCCACACACGAGAGAGAATCGAACCGTTTCCGATGAGCTCGACACCTTCCAAAAGGCCGCTGTCTTCGCGTAGTGCCTGCTCGGTGTATGGCAGCTCTGCGCCTTCCGAGCGGGCCAATCCAGCTACAGCGACAGAGCCGTCTGGGTTGTGCAGGCTAGCCAAAATGCGAATCAACGCCAATGTGGCATCGGGCACCACTCCCCCGTACATTCCACTGTGCAGAGCGTGATCGAGGGTTCTTACTTCAATCTCCTGGGTTACAACTCCGCGAAGAGTTGTGGTTAGGGCTGGAATCTCTACGGTCCAGTTGCCGGAGTCGGCAACTACGATGGCGTCCGCCTGAAGTTCGCGCTTGTTGTCTTCGAGGAAGTTTCTGAACGACTCAGAGCCAGCCTCTTCCTCGCCTTCGATGAAGAGAGAAACCCCAACTTCGAAGTCGTCTCCAGCTACAGCTTTAAGGGCGCTCAGTGCGGTGAGGTGAGCCACCACACCCGCCTTGTCGTCGGCAGCACCGCGGCCGTAGATGCGGCCATTTAGCAGAGTTGGCTCAAAAGCAGGCGTGTTCCAGTCTTCTTCTGGTCCCGGTGGCTGAACATCGTGGTGTGCATAAAGCAAGAAGTGTGGCTTGCCGTTCTTGGCAGGACGGTGCGCCAGGATGGCTGGCGAGCCATCTTTGTCGGTGTCTCCGATCTTTGCGGTGACGATTTTTACCGAATCGAAAATTTCAAGCTCATCGAAAAGCGCCTTGATTGCCTCGGCGCTGCGCGTGAGGTTGTTGGCGTCGAAGGCTTCCCAAGCAATGCCCTGAATGCGCACTAGGTCGCAGAGATTGCCGACTCGTTGCGCAAATTGGTCGACCACCACTTGGTTGACCTCAGCTGCAAGTTGTGGTGAAACGTTTTGTGGCTCTGCGAATGTATTCATGAAGGTAATCTTAAGTTCGAATCTACGCAGCGAAGGTAACCATATGTCAGAAACTTCAAACACCAAGCCAACTGGCAAGGGCAAGGCCACTCCAACTCGCAAGGAGCGCGAAGCAGCTAA
>JBBAMO010000063.1:0-5684 GCA_040402495.1 Rhodoluna sp. | reverse complement strand
CGAGCTTCGTTGGGCACCAGAGCAGCACCTAGCCAAGGGGCTCACTCTAGATGAGACCGTTGAGGCAGTTCAGGCCGGCATCGACGAAGCGATCGAAATGGTTGCCGACAACGGTGGCGAAATTGCGATTGGCCAATTGGTTACAGCAATGCGTCACGCCGACCGCGGCCTAGAAATTGCCGAGTTGGCAGTGCGCCACCGCGGAAACGGTGTGGTTGGTTTCGACATCGCAGGAGCCGAGAAGGGCTTCTTGCCTTCGCGCCACAAGGCTGCCTTCGACTACCTAGCCGAGCAGATGTTCCCAATCACCGTGCACGCTGGCGAGGCTGACGGCATCGAAAGCATCCGCGACGCCATTGTGAGTGGCCGTGCGCTGCGCCTTGGCCACGGTGTGCGCGTGATGGAAGACATCGAACTCAACTATCACGAGGGTGAGTTGGCCTCGGTGAAACTTGGCCTGGTTTCCGATTGGGTGCACGACCGCCAGATTGCACTCGAGCTTTCGCCGTCTTCAAACCTTCAGACCGGCGCCATCGAGGAGTGGGGCAAGACCATGGCTTCGCACCCGTTCAATACTCTTTACGACCTGGGCTTCAATGTGACCGTGAACACCGACAACCGCCTGATGAGTGCCACCTCGCTCACTCGCGAACTGCAGTTGCTGTCGGCAGCCTTCCACTACGACCTCGACGACCTCGAGCAGTTTCAGCTAAACGCAGCCCGTGCGGCGTTTATCTCGATCGAAGACCGCGAAGAGCTCGTCGAGCGCATCCAGGATGGCTGCGAGGCGGCACGCGGTTAATGTCGCTTTTGCTTTCGGCTTTCGGCCCGGGCTCAATCGCCACCGGCGTTGAGGCTGCAACTCGCGAAGACGCCATCTTGGCAGCGGGTCGACTGCTAACTGCAAGTGGTCGCACCACCGATGCCTACGGCGCTGGCATTCTCTGGTTTGGTTGGCTTGGGTTCAATGCTGGCAGCGAACTAGCTGCTGACGGTATTGCTGCGCTCTCGTTCGTCAACACGCTCGCTGCACCGGTTGGAGGGCTTCTTGCTTGGGCACTTTACGAGAAGTTTGTTGTTGGCAAACCAACAGCCGTAGGAGCCGCTTCTGGAGCAGTCGCAGGGCTTGTCGCAATCACGCCTTCTTGCGCCTACATCACTCCTCTATGGGCTCTCGCGCTGGGCGCAATTGCTGGGTTGCTCTGCGCGTTCGCTGTAGAGCTTAAGTGGAAGTTTGGTTTTGACGATTCGCTAGACGTAGTTGGAATTCACCTTGTTGGTGGAATCATCGGAACCTTATTTATTGGCCTCGTGGGCAACGGAGTTGGACTGCTTCAGACCGGCTCTTTTGACCAGCTCGGAAAGCAGGCTATCGGTGTCGCGGCGATCGGTCTGTACGCCTTCTTGAGCGCTTACGCGATTTCTTGGCTAATTCAAAAAACCATAGGTTTCAGGGTTACCAGCACCGATGAAATTGCTGGAGTTGACCGTGTTCTACACGGCGAAGAAGCCTACTCACAAAGCGACCCACGCTGGACCTGGAAGCCATAGCTATTCGCTTTAAAGTTTTATCGAGCTAATGATTCCAAGAGCAATAAAACATACAGTCCACGTTATGAGGCTTCGAACTACCTTGCGCTTTTGTTTTTGCTCGTAATAAGGCCATCTATCTCTGATGTTTCCAAACACGTAGGCGAAGAAGGCCAAGAACGCTCCGATGAACACTCCGATAGCCAAGATGACAAAAACTATTGCCAAGATGGTTTCCCAAAGAGAGCCTCGACCGAAATTTGCATTCATTAAAGGTCAACGTTACCAACACACCAGAAACCCCGAAAGTTTGCGTGTCTGGGTTGATTTGGGTTAGAGTATCAACGTTCGAAAGAACATGCGGATGTGGCTCAGTGGTAGAGCATCACCTTGCCAAGGTGAGGGTCGCGAGTTCGAATCTCGTCATCCGCTCGAAGCGGGCTATAGCCTCGTGGACATGGTGGAGTGGCTGAGCGGCCCAAAGCAGCAGCCTGCAAAGCTGTAAAACCACGGGTTCAAATCCCGTCTCCACCTCAAGCACTAAATACGGTCGATTGGCGCAGCGGTAGCGCACTTCCTTGACATGGAAGGGGTCACTGGTTCGATCCCAGTATCGACCACCAGGTTTCCCCGAAAAAAAGACCCCAGCCATCAGGCCAGGGTCTTTTATCGTTTTCGAGCTAAACCAAAGTTGTGCCCACCAGGTGCCCGATGCCATAGGTGATGCCCATGGTCAAGAGGCTTACCACCAAGTTGCGAATGATTCCGCGAGCTGGTTTTGCTCCTCCGAGTTTCGCGCCAACGTAACCGGTGAGAGCCAATGATGCAACGGTGGCAACTATGGTTGCCGGGATGCGCAGATCGACCCATGGCCCTGTAACAGAAAGCAGCGGGAGCATTCCGCCGACAGCAAAGGCTATGAGCGACGAAATAGCTGCCTGGGAAGGGCTCGCGTGGTTGTCGGAATCGATACCGAATTCTGCCTCGGCGTGAGCCTTGAGGGCATCCTTAGCTGTTAGTTCTTTGGCAACTTGAGCAGCCACAGCGGGGGATAGGCCTTTCTCTTCGTAGAAAAATGCGAGCTCTCGAAGTTCTAATTCTGGGTTGTCTCGCAGTTCTTGCGCTTCAATTCTGAGAGCAGCCTTTTCGCTGTCCTTTTGTGCAGAGACAGAGGTGTACTCGCCACCTGCCATGGAGATTGAACCAGCTACAACAGCCGCGACACCGGCAACAAGAATTGCAGTAGAAGAGTCGGCAGTCGCCGAAGATCCGGCCGCGACTCCAAGCACCATTCCTGAGGTCGACATGATGCCATCGTTTGCACCGAGAACGCCTGCGCGAAGCCAGTTGAGTCTTGCTGCCATCGCTGATCGCTGAAACTCGCTCTTAGCAAGGATGAGCTCGTCTAGTTTTTGTGTCTTAGTGATTCGAGGCGCTTTGTTGGTCATACAACTACCTAACAGGATGTTCATGTTGTTTCTAAGCAAGGCTCGCCTAACCTCTTTGGTTAGTATTGGTGTCTAGAAGCCCGTTCGAAAGTAACGTGGTCAGCGCTCGAAAGAAGTTCTCAAATGTCAGGTCTCAACATCACCGTCGACGACGCAGCTCGACAAGTTGATGTTGACACAACGGGATTCAAGCTCTTTG
The DNA here is from genome assembly GCA_040402495.1 of Rhodoluna sp. Lineage (GTDB taxonomy): Bacteria > Actinomycetota > Actinomycetes > Actinomycetales > Microbacteriaceae > Rhodoluna. The sequence goes on along the minus strand of JBBAMO010000063.1, from coordinate 2,507 downwards.
AATCCAAGAGCATTGTGGCCATGCGTGTAAACGGCGAGCTCAAAGACCTTGCGCACTCGGTTAAAGAGGGCGATATCGTAGAGGCCGTGGACATCACTTCTCCGGATGGCCTAAATATTCTGCGCCACAGCGCGGCGCACGTGCTAGCTCAGGCCGTGCAAAGCATAAATCCCGAAGCCAAGTTGGGCATCGGTCCTCCGATTAAAGATGGCTTCTACTACGATTTCGACGTTGTTGAACCATTCACCCCGGAGTCACTCAAGGCGCTCGAAAAAGCGATGGATCGAATTATCCGTCAGGGGCAGCGATTCGTTCGTCGTGTCACCAACGATGCTGCCGCAGCATCTGAGCTATCCAGAGAGCCATACAAGATTGAACTCATCGGACTCAAGGGTTCCGACGCAGTAGGCGACGGCGCTGCCGAAGTTGGCGCAGGAGAACTTACGATTTACGACAACGTCGACCCTCAGTCCGGTGAGGTTGTTTGGAGCGACCTGTGCCGCGGCCCACACCTGCCAAACACCCGGATGATTGGCAACGGCTTCTCACTCATGCGAAGCGCCGCCGCTTATTGGCGAGGCAACGAGAAGAACAAGCAGCTCCAGCGCATCTACGGAACCGCATGGCCAACCAAAGATGAGCTTCGCGCACACCTAGAGCGCCTCGAAGAAGCAGCAAAACGTGACCATCGCAAGCTTGGTGCTGAACTTGACCTGTTTTCGTTCCCCGAGGAGGTTGGCAGCGGCCTTGCGCTGTTCCATCCAAAGGGCGGCATCATCCGCAAAGAAATGGAAGATTACTCGCGTAAGCGTCACGAGGAGTCTGGTTACGACTTCGTCTATTCGCCGCATGTAACTAAGTCGAACCTTTTTGAAACTTCCGGTCACCTCGAGTGGTACGCCGAGGGTATGTTTCCTCCGCTTCAGCTAGACGAAGAAGTTGACGAACACGGCCACGTTCGCAAGCAGGGGCAAGATTACTACCTCAAGCCGATGAACTGCCCGTTCCACATTCTGATTTTCAAGTCCCAAGGACGCAGCTACCGCGACCTTCCGCTGAGAATGTTTGAGTTTGGAACTGTGTATCGTTACGAGAAATCCGGTGTTATCCACGGTCTAACTCGCGCACGCGGATTCACTCAAGATGACGCTCACCTTTTTGTTACCCAAGAAGACATCGAAGTAGAGTTACGAAGTGTGCTTGAGTTCGTTCTAAATCTCCTTCGTGACTACGGTCTAAACGATTTTTACCTCGAACTGTCGACCAAAGAGGACGGCAACCCTAAGTTCGTGGGCGATGACGCAATCTGGAAGTCGGCGACTTCGACCCTCGAAAAGGTTGCTGGCGAATCAGGTTTAACACTGGTTCCAGACCCAGGTGGAGCCGCCTTCTACGGACCAAAGATTTCAGTCCAGGCACGCGACGCCATTGGTCGCACCTGGCAGATGTCCACCATTCAACTTGATTTCAACTTGCCCGAACGATTTGATCTTGAATACACCGCGGCAGATGGGTCACGTAAGCGCCCTGTGATGATTCACCGTGCGTTGTTTGGTTCGATTGAGCGCTTCTTTGGTGTGCTGACCGAGCACTACGCGGGAATCTTCCCTCCATGGCTAGCTCCAGTGCAGGTTGTTGGTGTTCCAGTCGCCGACGAATTCAACGAGTACCTGTATGCAGTTATCGACAAGCTGAAGGCACATGGTGTTCGAGCTCACGTGGATGTCTCGGACGATCGCTTTCCAAAGAAGATTCGCAATCACACCAAAGACAAGGTTCCATTCATGCTTATCGCCGGGGGTGAAGACAGGGATGCCAACGCCGTTTCGTTCCGCTTCCGTGATGGTTCACAGCAAAACTCGGTGCCAGTCGACGAAGCGGTTGCCACCATCGTTAAAGCAATCCGAGAGAAAACTCAGGTCTAAGTGAGCCAATCAGGCGCTGAGGACTCCTCAAACTTCGCTGCGGCTCCCGACGGGTTCGACAGGCTTTGGACACCTCACCGACTTGTTTACATTCAGAGTGGGCAACAACCACCTGAGCATGAGTGCCCATTCTGCGTTGCTCCAACTAAGAGCGATGAAGAGTCTCTAATAGTGTTCCGCGGCGAAACTTGCTACGTGCTTCTGAACCTATTTCCTTACAACTCGGGACACTTGCTGGTTTGCCCCTATCGCCACATTGACACCTATGACAAGGCGAGCGAACAAGAGGTAGCCGAGATCGGCTCACTTACACAGAGGGCCATGACATTACTCAGAACTGAAGCTAACGCCCATGGCTTCAACATCGGTTTGAATCAGGGCGAAGTAGCAGGTGCTGGTATCGCGGCTCATTTGCACCAGCACGTCGTTCCACGCTGGGCCAATGACGCAAATTTCTTTCCGATAATCGCGCAAACCAAAGCTTTGCCGAGGTTGCTCGGTGAGGTTCGACAGTCGCTAGCCGACGCTTGGTAGTTCTGTTTCGTTCTTTTTCTGTAACAGATTAGAACGGTGCCAATCCAG
>JBBAMO010000062.1:0-5687 GCA_040402495.1 Rhodoluna sp. | reverse complement strand
ACCAACACCTGGTATGCAACCGGAATTGGTGTTCGTCAGGTTTACGCCAAGGTTGCAGCGTTGTGGTTACCCGAAAGACAGACCAATGTTGAGCAAAGTTAAAATATGGCTCCAAGAATCCGCGGCCAGTGGCCGCCTCAACTACCGCTAGTATTCCCACACACCAAGCGAGCACCATCCAGGTCCTGACTAGCGACTCACCTGTTCGTTCATCTAACTTCATGAAACCCGCCAGCATAGGCAGAAGCAAACCGACAAGAACGGCTAGCAGCCAAGAAACGCTTTTCTCTGGCTCATCCAAGTTGAGGGCGACGGTAATGGAGACAATAAGAATTAACATCACAACCGAAAAACTCTTTTTTGGAAAATTCATAGGCACAGGGCGAGCCAAAGCTCTCAATGCCCAGACCCCTATAGAAGCAACTGCTGGAGTAAAACGCGTACCAAATATTGGCGGGTTCTCCAAAATGAACTGCGCTGGCCACAAAACAGCCATTATGAGCGAGAAAGAAGGCACAGCGTAAATCGCCAACCTCGAGCTAACCAAGACAGAAAAACCTAGTAAGAAGATGCTAATCAAACTAATCATTCAATTCCTACCTGCGCCTACTTAGCTCTAAAGAATTTTAGTTCGCACGATGAAAGACAAGGAATTGTTAATGAGCTATTTTCCTTTTCCAAGGTCCCTGCAGAATCCTTGTTGGTAGCCTAAGCCCCTTTGACTGCAAGATTAAGACACATAAGGCTTTTTTGTCTATTGTTGTCTCAGTTCCAAATTTCAAAAACCTAAGGCGAACATGACTACCAAGATGAATAGATTGTTCACGCTCGTTGAGAAATTGGAGAACAAGTTGGTCCAAACCGATGAAGATTTAGATGTCATTTTAGATTCGCGAGCAAATGTGCGTGTGCAAACGCTCAATCTCCAGCACCTTCATTTGGCACTCAAGTCGGAGGAATTCTTAGACGCAATCTCTGCCGCTGATTTTGTTACAGCGGATGGATGGCCAGTTCAGATGTTGTTTCCAAGGGTCTCTCCATCGCGGGTCACGGGATCCGATTACGTTTCGAGGCTAATAAGTGACCCCGCAAGGCAGCAACGCATAGGCTTGCTTGGCGCTTCGAATGAAGTAGGCGACCTATTTGCCGGCCTCTGTTCCCTAGCTGGAAAAGAGCTTTGCTTTCGGGAACATGGACTTGTTGCGGATTGGTCTGGCCAGGAAATAGCTTCTCAGATGTCCGGTGCAAACGTAAAAATCGCCCTTGTAGCTGTTAGCCCACCCCACGGAGAGATTATTGCAAACCAAATCAGGCAACAAAACTTAGGGATTAATCTGATTTCCGTAGGGGGATCGATCGACATGGCTGTCGGTAGGCAAGTTCGAGCATCTCACATTTGGCAAGTACTTAAGCTTGAATGGCTGGTCCGATTTATCGGCAACCCGAGACGGCTCGCGAGGAGATATTTCGTCGAGGGCTTACCCTTCTTTGTTTTAGTTCTTCTTCCTGCAGCTTGGCTATTGAGGGTAAAAAAGTGATTTCCCAAGAGAATGTCGCTGGGCCAACGACTGAGGTTCTCCATGTTTGGCACGTTGGAATCGTCGGGGACTTTCCTGGCGGGATGGCGCAAGTGGTCAACGAGTATTTGAGCTGGAAACTCCCTAACCTCATTCAGAATGCGATTTTGACCACTCGAGGAAAAAGAGATCCAAAAGCGCTCTATTTGTTCTTCGTCGCAATTCTGAAAATATTGTCATTGCGCGATTCAAGGGCGTCAACAGTTTTGGTGTTTCACGTCTCAGAACGTGGTTCATTTATCCGCGAAGGCTCACTACTTGCTCTATCCCGATTGATTGGGTTGGCTACGGTGGCACAACTTCATGGAGCGAATTTTGACGAATTCGCGGACAAACACGGAAAATTGGTGCGATGGATTTTAGCGAATGCTCACAAAGTCCTTGTCTTGTCTTCAGATTCTCAGGCCACGTTGAGTCGATTGGGAATCACTTCATCTATTTCTCGAAACCCGGTTTCTGCGCCTGAGAATAGAGACAAATTAGCGAAACAAAAGTGGATTATTTTTTGTGGAGAATTGTCCAAGCGCAAGGGAGTAGATGTATTGCTCTCTGCTTGGGAGGGACTCCAAAACAGGGGTGATTGGGTCCTGCATCTAGTTGGCCCCGTTGCCTGGGAGGGAATCCATGACAAATCCTTCGACGACATACATGTTTATGGCGCACTCGAGCACGAAGAGGCTATGAAACTATGTATGCAATCCTCAATTGCTGTTTTACCGTCGAGGGATGAAGCGTTACCCATGTTCTTGCTCGAGGCCATGATAAGGAACTGCGCGGTTATCTCTACACCTGTGGGCCAAATAGGTGCTCTATTGAGCGAAGATTGTGGGCGCTTAGTCGACGTTGGGGACGCAGACTCATTGAGCAGGGAGTTAGATTCGCTAATCGAAAATCAAGATCTCAGGAAGAGAATCGCATCAAATGGGTTGAACAGAGTAATGCACGGCTACTCAACAGCTGTTGTTAGGGTGCAACTTGAATCATATTGGCGGGATGCATTCAGCCAGAGTAGGAACAAAAAATGAAAGTGCTTGTAGTCGGTCACAGTCTTAGAGGTGGCGGAGCGGAGTTCGTTACTCGGACTTGGATCTCATACCTCGAGGATCAAGGGGATGAAATTCGAAGTGTGATGTTGGACGATGCGCTTCACACGTCGGGAGAGCACATACTACAACCCCCAGGCACGCTCCGAACGATTTTAGGCATTCAACACTGGAGCAAGTTGTCGATGATTCGGAAAGAGATTAGAGAGTTTCGCCCCGATGTATGTCTTGCAATGCAAACTTATCCAAATTTGCTCTTAATTGCGGCGACGCGATTTCTCAAGAAGCAACAAAAGATAGTTATTTCCGAAAGGAACGTCCCAAGTGCCTTGTTGAGAAACGAGGGCAAGAGTCAGAGATTTCAACTATTCCTTGCGAAAAGATTATATCGCCAGGCAGACACGGTCATAGCAATCTCTCATCCAGTTGCAGCAGATTTGACTTCAGCGTTCAAAATCAGTCGGGAAAAATGCGTAGTTGTTCCAAATCCTGCTTCAGCAAAAACTGCGTCGCCGAGGGTAACCAGACGCATCAAATCCTCCTCAACTCTCACTGTTGTTCTTCCTTTTCGGCTAGTTGAACAAAAACGCCCTTTGGTTGCAATCGATGTTGCATGTGAGCTGAGTTCAATGGGCCACAAAGTGAATCTGCTCTCATTCGGGGTGGGTCCACTGTCCAGTGATTTCTTGGAGAAAGCAAAATCCAACAATGTAGACGTGCGGATGGCAGGCTGGGATGAACTTTGGTTTGATAAGTGCCCTCCAAATTCTGTTGTGCTTTTACCAAGCTATTGTGAAGGCTTCGGAAACGTTCTAGTCGAAGCTGGCTTTGCAGGAATACCTTCTGTAGCTTGGTCCGGAGCTCTAGGTGTCGCTGACGCCATCGTCCCGGGCGTTACTGGAATTCTGACAGGTCATCGAGACGCGAGGTCATTAGCAGAGGCGGTTTTGTCCGCTTCTCAAATTAAGGTTTCAGCTCCAGCCGGGTGGCTACACTACTTTTCACCTTTGAATAGCGGACGTCGTTTGAGGGATGCACTGAATAGGTGTGCCACCGAGAATTAAATTCTAGCCACAACCTGAACTGCCAGATTTACCCCGATTCGTTCGGGGTTTTTCTATTTCTGGAGAGCCGTTCGATTTAGCGGTAAGTTAGAGACAAATTGAGGGGAATCATGAAGAAAATCGCAGCAGTTGTTTTGGGCATCAGCTTGGCGTTTGGCGCCACCACCGCGCAGGCAGCACCGCCTAAGTGCACGTCGAGCCAAAAGTTTTCAATCAACAGCCAGACCAGCACTGTGAAGTCGTATCTTCAAACCGTGACCAACGACACCAAGAAGAACAACGACTTGCAAATCATTTTCAAGAAGGCCACCGTCAAGGTAGCCGAGTTACAAGCCAAAATCACCGCATCTCAGCAAAAGATTGCCGGCTACCTAGCCAACGTTGCTAAGAATCTAAAAAGCAGTCCGTCAATCGCGCGTGGCTACCAGTCGAATGCCGACAACGAGACCAGAAACCTAAACGGCTACCTGAGCTCGTTCAAGTGGGCCAACAGCGATCTAGCAAAGGCAAGCAAAGACTCAGCCAGCGCGTTGGCAACGCTAACGCGTAGCCAGGGTTACCTAGCGACGCAGCAAAAGACCTTGGACAATCTCAAGTCGAAGTGCGTTCTGTAGCCGCAAGCGAGCCGTTTGTCGATTGTTAAATGTGCGTTAACAAGCACAGTTGGAACTTATTTGCCCCAAACCCCCGTTTAGTCTTAGACAACGCTAAAACGATCCATGTTGTGGGAGACACTAGTGCCAAAAGTTTTTGCCAGCGATGGTTTGCTAACCGTCGAGCTTGGCGCGTTTGAAAAAGTAAAAGCCGGCCGAGCAAGCCTCAGCGTTGAGCTTTGGCGCGTGCGATTCATCCTGGTAGACCAAGGCGACCGCCGCGACAAACTTGGGGTTCAGCAAGAAGGCCGCACGCCGCACATCGGTGTGTTTATGAAGCGCGGAGAGCGCTCATTTGTGTTTTGGCCAAAGCGCACCCCCGCGATCATCATTCAGCTGACCGACCCAGCCTGGAACGAAATCATCATCGGCGACGCCAATGCCAAAGAGCTGGCCTCGGCCCTGCGCCTCGAGATAGCCAAAGCCAAGGTCGACTAAAACGCCTCAAGAACCCGAGTTTTTGTAGCACGCCCTTACCTTCGAGTTAACTTCTTATTCACCAAGCCTTTCTAGAGTTAGCAAGACGTTAGGAGTGTCTGTTGGCCAATGTAAAAGCGACAACCAACTTGCGCGATCCAAATACGGCGGAAGTCGAGTTTGAATCACGCAGGCCTTTGGTGCAGCTGGCCGACTTTGCCGACAAACTCTTCATCTGGATTTCTCGCTCCGGCGGAATCATCACCCTTGGCATCATGGTGGCCGTTGGTCTGTTTCTTGGCCTTCGCGCCCAGGCGGCCTTTGGCACGCAGGGCTGGAACTTTCTAACCGAAACCGCATGGACACCCGAGAACGGCAAGTTTGGTATAGCAGCCGTTTTGTTTGGCACCGTCACCATTGCCATCATTGCGCTCTGTGTTTCGTTTCCGCTTGGGCTTGGAACATCGTTGCTCATCTCCGAGGTGCTGCCAGAGCGCATTCGTGGTTTCGCCATCTCGCTTGTCGACCTAATGGCTGCCGTGCCTTCGGTAATCTTTGGAATCTGGGGAGTTTTCTTTTTGCAGGCCAACATCATTCCTATTTCGCTGTGGGTGTCGCAAACCTTTGGTTGGATTCCCTTCTTGGCGGTCACCGATGGTTCGGGCAACCCGCTAACCGACCCGAGCGCGTTCACATCTTCTGCTGTAATCGCCGGCGTGGTGGTTGGCCTGATGGTTGTGCCAACCCAAACCTCGGTAATGCGTGAGGCCTTCTCGCAAACCCCGCTCGGCGAAAAAGAAGGTGCACTTGCCCTTGGTTCAACTCGCTGGGGCATGATTCGCGCGGTGGTTTTGCCGTTCGGCCGCGGAGGCATCATCGGTGGCCGATCGATGTTCGGTCAACTCGGGCACGGGCTTAGTCACAGCGACTGCA
>JBBAMO010000061.1:0-5764 GCA_040402495.1 Rhodoluna sp. | reverse complement strand
CATTGCGCTCTCGGGCAAGTTCGTTGATGCGGTTTGCCTGGGGCTGCGCGGCGTGGTGCTTCCAGAGCTTTACGTAAGCGTGCGGGCGGTTGACGAAATCGGGCAGGTTGCTGAACGGGGTGCCATCTTGTGTGACCGGCAAAATGGTGCAGGCGGTGAAGTCGGTAGCGATGCCGATGACCTGCGAAGCATCGATGCCTGCGTTTTTGATGGCGGCCGGAACCGCGTGCTTGAGCACCTCAACATAATCGTTGGCGTTTTGAAGAGCCCACTCTGGTGGAAGGGCTGCTCCAGACGAGTTGAGCTTTTGGTCCATTACCGCGTTTGGGTATTCGAAGACCGCCGAGCCGAGCTCGGTGCCGTCTGAAACTCTAACCACAACGGCACGCCCCGATAGGGTTCCGTAGTCAACTCCGATGGTGAACTGGTCTGTCATTTTGTTCCTAACAATCTGTACTTATGTTAGCGATAACATCACCGGCCGGAAACCCGCAGGTATCACGGTTGAATAACTTGTTGTTTGCTAGCCGTTGTGAGGGGCTGCTGTGGATTCACGCAACACCAACTGAGGCTTGAGAGCTTGATACTTAGAAGGCTTGAGACCGGCCAACTTGAAGATCAACAACTCCATTGCCGCTTCGCCAAGTCGGTTGAAGTCTTGAAGCATGGTCGTAATCGGAGGCGAAAAATAAGGCGCTTCGGGCACATCGTCGAAGCCAATCACGCTTAGTCGCTCTGGGATGCTGACACCCTTGAGCCGCATTGCCTTGAATAGCCCCATTGCCATTTGATCGTTGGCCGAGAAAATCGCAGTGACCTTAGTTTTTTCTAAGTCGAGCGAAACCCCAAGCCTGAAACCAGTTGCCGAACTCCAGTCGCCCTGCAGCACCATCGGCTGAAGATTGTGCTCGGCCATTGTCTCTTTGTAACCCTGCAAACGAGCTTGCGCTTCGATTGAATCCTTGGGTCCGGAGATGTGAAGAATGTTTTTGTGGCCGAGTTCAATCAAGTGCGTGGTTGCTGAAACGGCACCCTTGTGGTTGTCGATACCGATGGTGGTGGCTCCCTCAACCTCCTCGGTATCGATGGCCACGATAGGAATGTTGAAGTAACTCTTAGCGGCTAGCTGCAGAGCCTCTTTCTTGATTGCGATGCAAACCAAGCCTTCGATTCCGATACGGCGCAGGTGCTCGATGCCTTCGGCCCAAGACTCTGGCGAATCATTGTCGATTGCAACCGTGAGTGCGTAATAGTTGGCCAGACGAGCCTGCTTCTCCATGGCGTTAAGCATTCCGGCCGGCCCGTAGAGCACCGAGTCGGCGACTAGAAACCCCAGGATGGAGTTGCGGTTTGTTACCAGCGCGCGAGCGGCCATGCTTGGACGGTAGTTAAGTTCTTTGGCCGCGGCTTCGACGCGGGCACGAGTTTCGGGGCGTATGCTGCCGTTGTCGTTCATCACACGTGAAACGGTCTGGTGCGAAACGCCAGCAAGTTTGGCAACGTCGTAGATGGTTGCCTTGCCTTCATTAGCCAACGCGAACCACCTCCAAAAGTTTTTGCGCCCGCTGTATCACTGCGTTCGAAAGCTCGAGGAATCTCGCTTCGTCTTCTGGCAGCGACCAACGAGCAAATTCTATTTCGATTCTGGCGCCGTCTTGGGTCTTTGAGGCCAAGATGCGCAGCTGCCCGAATTCATTTGCAATCACGGCAATCGATCGCGGCAAGTTTGTTTCGGTAACCGTGGCTACGATGCCGGCTAGGTCGCCATCGGTGAAGGTAAGTTTTGAACCCAGATCAAGCTGCCAGGTTTGCACGGACGCCAGCCAGCCAGCGGCGGCGGCCTTGGTGAGCAGTGTTGCCGCGGCATCTTTGTATGAAACGTTTACGTCAACGATGCACTGATTGGTAAGCAGCCGAGAGCCTTCGGGAACTTTGGGCGACGGCGCGAAGCCAACGAACTCGACCATGGTTACTTCTTGGTGTTTGCCGCGTTGCGCATGAATGTGTAGGCGGCCATGCCGAAGAGCATGGCAAGCGCCACGTGAGCAAAGAACCAAACCGCGACGCTGGCAAAAGGATTAGCGCCGGCAAGTTGAGCCAGCCACACCAGCGATGTTGCGGGGATAAAGAGACCCAACCACGAGCGGCGCCTGTAGGCGTTGTAGCCAATCCATGCAGCACCGAGCACCAGCAGAACAGCCATTAGCCAGGGGTATGGTTTCGATGGGTCGCTGAATGCTTGCGCAGCGGTTAGTACAGCAAAAATCTGCGCCATCAGGTTTGGCTTTGAAGCCTTGTCGAATGCGCCGAACGCACTCCATGATGCGGTTTGGCTCATTGGGTCAACTCCTCAATTTTTACGCCCCAAGCGCCCGACCAAGTTTGACCCGACTCTAGCCACACTAAGCCATCGCCAGTGTTGAACGCATTCGCCGGAGCGCTCTGAGGCTCGAGGGCCAGCAGTGTGTTGTCGCCTGCAAAGTCGGTGCCCATGAGCGTGAACACCTGCAGGTAGCTGAACTCTTGACTCTGGAAGACAATGACTCGCTCGTTTGAGAGTGGACGCGTGAGTGTCGCCTGAGAGAAACCTTGGGCATGCCGAGTAAGTCCGGTAAAACAGGTATCGGTGAAGTCGGCGGGATTATTCACGCGGACAGTGCGCGACTCTGATTGTTGCGCGGTGGCAGGTTTGCGCCCAATAGGCAGCATGCGAGCGTCAACTTCAAACTCTTCTTGCGCTTCCAAAACTAGCTCGCTGGCCGGATCTGTGACGAAATAGGGATGCGTACCGGCGGCGAAAGGTGCCTTGCCGGAGCCGAGGTTTTTGGCGGAGATTCGCGAGCTCAGGCCGTCTTCGGTCAACTCGTAGTTCACGCTGAGGAGCACACGAAACGGATAGGCGGTTTCGTCGTGGATAACCGTGGAAAGTTCAACTTCGCTGGAGGACTTTTGCACAACTTCAAAGATGTGGTCGGCAACCAGACCGTGGTTGGCGCAGTGGTTGTCTTTGTCGTTGATTGGCGCACGGAGTTCTTGGCCGTTGTGCTTCCAAGTGCCGGCATCTAAGCGGTTTACCCACGGTGCGAGGGTGGACCCAGCAAACCAGTCTGCCGAGTTTAGCCAGTCGCTCGAGACGATTTGTGTGCCGTCGGCCGATAGGTGAACAAGTGCGGCACCGACTGTTGAGATGCGCGCTGACCACTGTGCATGCGAGAGGGTGATCTCTGCGGCATGCGGCTGGGCGGTTTGGTGGGTGTTCACGGTCAAAGACTACACACTTGAGTTACCGGCAGAGTTGAGTCGGCAGCAAAGTTAAGGCTTGAAGGTGGGCGACCGGCCATGACCAACTGAGCGCCAAGAGCCGCAATCATCGCGCCGTTATCGGTGCAAAGCTCGAAGGCTGGAATGCGAAGTTCGATGCCAACATCGGCGCACTTTTGTGCTGCAACCTCGCGCAGGCGGGCATTGGCCACGACTCCCCCGCCAAGCAAGAGCCTCGGAACCTTGTGATCGACGCAAGCGGCAACTGCCTTGCTAACCAATACGTCAACCACAGCCTCACGGAATGAGGCAGCAACATCGGCGATTGGCACAGATGCGCCGGTTGCCTCGGCAACTTCAACCCAACGTGCAACGGCGGTCTTGAGCCCAGAGAACGAAAAATCGTAGCGGTGCTTTTCCATGTCTTTTGGCAAGGTCAATCCGCGCGGAAAACGAATCGCCTTGGCATCGCCGTTGGCAGCGGCTTTGTCGATTTGCGGGCCACCAGGGTATCCGAGGCCGAGCAGGCGTGAGACTTTGTCGAAGGCCTCGCCGGCGGCATCGTCGATGGTTTCGCCAAGCAACTGAACATCGTCGAGCAGGTCGCGCACCAGCAGCAAAGATGTGTGGCCACCCGAAACCAGAAGCGCAATCGTCGGGGTTTCAACCTGCCCGCGCTCAAGAACATCAACACCAACGTGACCCACCAGGTGGTTCACCGCATAGAGCGGTTTGCCGGTTGCTACCGCCAGTGCTTTGGCGGCTCCAACGCCCACCATCAAAGCTCCGGCTAGGCCAGGCCCGTTGGTCACAGCGATGGCGTCGAGCTCGTCGAGACTCACATTTGCGATTTTGAGTGCCTCACGAATAGCAGGCTGCAGCGCTTCGAGGTGCGCGCGGGCAGCAATCTCCGGAACAACGCCGCCAAATCTTGCGTGCTGATCCATCGAGGATGAGATCACATTAGCCAGCAGTGTTGTGCCGCGCACGATGCCGATGCCCGTTTCGTCGCACGAAGATTCGATGCCCAAGACCAGTGGCTGTGAACTGATTTCGGTTCTGGCCGTTGGCATGGTTTTTAGCATGATGACGGCGTCGATGTTTTCGGGTTTGTAGTAACCGCGACGAATGTCGATCTGCTCGAAGCCCATCGAACGATACAGGTTTTGCGCTGCCGGGTTGTCTGCGCGAACCTCGAGAAAAATCTCCACAGATTTTTGCGACTCAGCCGAGTCGATTAGTTTTTGCATTAGGGCTCTACCGAGCCCGCGACATCTGCTGCTCTCGGCAACCGCGATGGTCATCACGTTGCTCTGATGCCCAGCAACCACGTTGATGCCTGCGTAACCAACCACGAGCTCGCCATCTAGGGCCACAAAGTAGTGTCGGTCGGCGTTTGGGGCAAGCTCGAGAGCCATTGAGTCGCTTGGCCATGCTGTCAAGCCGAACGACGAGTGCTCGATAACCATGATGGCGTCTAGATCACTCTCAAGAGCCGGGCGGATTTCAGTTGCGGTCACGAACTCACCTGCTTGCCAAACTTGCCGTGCGCCTTTGGCTCGACTGCATCAGGCGCTCGAAGGTACAGTGCCGAAATGTCTTCGAGGTTGCCCCCACCAGCAATCTTGGCGGCGGCCACCAACGCGAGCGATGTAGCTGAAAGCGAAGCATCCGTGCGAATCGGGTTGACGTTTCGTTCGGTCAATAACTCTTCTAGATCGGCAGGCTTATTTACGTTTGGCCCATCCAGCACAATGGGAGCGCCGTGTGAGTCGAGCCCCGAGTAGAGGCTCCAGTAAACCTCTTTGCGACGAGCATCGGTGGTTACCAGAAGCGGATTGGCGTTGGTGGCGGCAGCTTGGTTAGAGCCAGCCGCACTGGTTGCAGTGAGAGCGGCAAGCGCGATGGCATCGTGGCTGACCACACCAAACAGAGGCTTGCCGACACCCTCGGCAAATGCGATCGCGGCTGCGATGCCAACTCGAAGACCGGTGAACGGGGCAGGGCCACGACCCACCACGATTGAACTCAGCTGGTTAGGGTTCAGGCCGGCTTCTTGCAAAACCAGGGCAATGGCGTTGCCAATGTTTTCGCTGTGGCCCATGGGGTCGTCGATGTTTACGCTCGCAAGAGTTTTACCTTCGGACACGATTGCAACGCAAGTGCCACCCGAAGTGTCGATTGCTAGAAACGTGCTCACAACGATGCTCCGCCCGCAGCTAGCCCGCCAAAGTCGGCGAGCGCCTCGGAGTTGCTGAATCTTGGGCCAAATCCAGTCAGTGTCATAGTGCGAACTTCGCTTTGGCCGGTGTGATCGCGTTCGATCTCTATGTCGAGCCACGACTCGGTCAGTTCGTCGGCAAAACCGCGGCCCCACTCAACAACAACAATCGACTCATCGAAGTTGATGTCGAGGTCGTCAAACTCTGCCGCCGAGGTGAGCCGGTAGGCATCCACGTGCACGAGCAACGACAACAGCACCTGCGTCAAGCTCAGGTGCAAG
>JBBAMO010000060.1:0-5861 GCA_040402495.1 Rhodoluna sp. | reverse complement strand
CCATCAACTTACGAATGCTTGATGCTCTGAGGAGAGAAACCACAGAAAGAGCAGCGAACCCGCCCAGGGCAGATATCGATTGCTTAAAGAAGATGGAAAAAGCGTTGTTGTCGGCTTTGAGTGCGTCAATAAATGACGAAGACAGCACCATGAACACTCCGAAAACCGCCAAGAAGGCAGTCAGCGAAATCAACAGGTAAAAATCGCGCGACTGTGAGCTCAATACTCTGCGCAAAAATCCGGACGATGCTGCCGAAACCTTGTCGAGTTGAACGCGTGAATTCTGCCTGATAGAGGCACCTTGGGTCTTACGAGATCTGGTGCTAGTCGCCATCGTGGGCTCCTTCAAGAAGCGAGTTGACGGCTGCAGCGAATTGCTTTCCTCGGTCTTCGTAGTCTTTGAACTGGTCCATTGATGCGGCCGCTGGTGCTAGCAGCACCGTATCGCCCGAAGTAGCCATATTTGCTGCCGCTGCCACAGCCTGGGTCATTACCTGGGTTTTGTCTTCTGGGTTGATTTCGATCACAGGAACGCCCGCGGCCTCGAGAGCGAGTGCTTCGAGCACGGCGGTGCGGTCTTCACCGATAACCACGGCGGCCCGCAGCTTCTCTCGATACTTCTTGACCAATGGAGCGATGTCTACCCCTTTGAGAAGCCCCCCGACCACCCAAACTACCGAATCAAATGAATTGAGCGATGCGGCCGTGGCGTGTGGATTGGTTGCCTTCGAATCGTCTATCCAGGTGATGCCGTCGCTCTCTGCTACTAGTTCTATTCGGTGAGCGTCTAGGCGGAACTCTCGAATTCCCATTCGAATATGCTCAGGGGAAACATCAAACGACCTGGCCAACGCCGAGGCAGCAGCAACGTTGGCGAGAAGGTGTGGCGTTAAAACACCGATGGTTTCAATGTCTTGAATCTCAGCCAGTTGCAGCGCTTCATTGCGGCGATTGTCCAGAAAGGCTCGGTCGCAGAGAATCTCTTCGGCGTAGCCAATCTGACTGATTGCAGGCACGCCAACAGTGAATCCGATTGCACGTGCGCCTTCAACCACATCGGCTTGCTCAAGCGCGCGCTCGGTTGCTTTATCTGCCACGTTGAAGACGCAGGCAACCTTTGTGTTTGAAAAAACCTTGGCCTTAGCTGCAATGTATTTTTCATAGTCGCCGTGCCAATCGATGTGGTCGTGGGCAAGATTCAAAAGCGCCGATGAATGCGGAGAAATGTCGTTGATGTAATGCAGCTGAAAACTTGAAAGTTCGACTACCAAAACGTCAAAACCCTGTGGGTCACGGATGCAATCCAGAATTGGAACCCCGATGTTGCCGCAGGCAGCCACGCGCATATTGCCGGCTGCGAGCATCGATGTGGTGAGTTGAGTGGTGGTGGTTTTGCCGTTTGTGCCAGTGATGCAAACCCACTCGGCTGTAGTGCCTGATTTGTCGCGCAGGCGCCAAGCAAGTTCGATGTCCACCCACACAGGCACGCCCGCGTTATTAGCCCACTCAATCACCGCTGAATCTGGCTTCACTCCAGGAGACGTGACGACAAGCTGTGGGGCAAACTCAACCAGAGCAGCGGGCACGCCGCTGGCATCTTGGCCAATAATCGCCTTTACGCCTAGAACATCAAGGATGTCCAGGTATTCGGGTTCGGCCTTTTCAGCAAAAACGATCGTTTCGCATCCAAGCTCAGCGAGCGTATCGGCGACAGAAAAGCCGGTAACTCCGAGGCCGATAACCGCAACACGCAGGTCGCGCCAGTCCGAGTGCCAGCTGTTTAGTGAATCCAAGCTGGTCATGGGCTTTATCCGTAAGTCCATTCAATGTAGAAGAACCCGATTCCAAGCAAAACGCAGAGTCCGCTAATGATCCAAAAACGCACCACGATGGTGATTTGCTGCCAACCCTTTAACTCAAAGTGGTGGTGCAGCGGGCTCATTAAGAACACTCGCTTGCCCGTACCCGTTGTCCACTTGGTGAGCTTGAAGAAAACTCTCTGAATAATTACAGATCCGGTCACGATTACGAAAAGTCCGCCAACGAGAAGCAACAAGAGTTCGGTTCTAGAGAGAATCGCCAAAGCGGCCAGCGCTCCACCTAGTCCCAGAGAACCGGTGTCGCCCATAAATAAACGAGCTGGCGAAGTGTTCCACCACAAAAATCCGATTAGCGAGCCAACGATGGCTGAGGCTACAGCAGCTAGGTCTAGCGGATCTCTCACTGTGTAGCAGTTATGCAGGTTTTCAACGACTGTTGAACACGACTGGTTGAACTGCCAAAAGCCAATGAGAACGTACGAACCTATTGCCATGATGCTTGCGCCCGTGGCCAATCCGTCGAGGCCGTCGACGATGTTGACACCATTCGAGGTTCCCGAGATCAAGAGGTAAAACCAGAGTGCCAGCAGAATGCTGCCGACTACGCCTCCAAAAATGAGTAGAAAAGAAAAATTGGTGTCGCGTACCGTCGAAATAAACGAGGATGCTGGAAGCACTCCCTGAGCGTTTGGAGTTCGAAGCGCAAAGTAGGTAAAAACGAGCGAAACCACGGCTTGGCCACCCATCTTGGCCCAACCGCTAAGACCAAGACTTCTTTGTTTGTGAGTCTTGATGTAATCATCGACAAACCCGACAAGTCCGAGACCAACCATCATAAAAAGCGCCAAAAGGGCTGACACCGAAGGAACTTCAAAGTTGACAGCCTTGCCAACGAAATAGCCAAGAACAGATCCAAGTATGAAGACGATACCGCCCATGGTTGGAGTTCCACGCTTGGTGTGATGGCTCTTCGGGCCATCCTCGCGAATGAATTGCCCCCACTGCAGTTTTTTGAAAGCCCAGATAAATGCAGGCGTCATGAAAAGCGTGAAAAGCATGCCAACGCCGCCGGCGACTAGTATCGCTCTCACTTTTCAACTCCCATTAATTCATCGCCTAGATGGCGAAGGTTTGCCGACTTCGAAGACTTGATAAGCACGATGTCGCCAGACCTAAGCATTCCACGAAGTGCCTCTAAAGCCTCGTCAATCCGCTCAAAGAATATTGATTCGCCGTCCCAGGACCCCTCCTGCGCTGCTCCCATGTAGACGAGTTTGGCGCCCGCCCCAACCGCAATGATTTGGTCGATGTTGAGACGAACAGCCAACCGGCCTATCGTGTCGTGCTCCTGTGCCGAAAAAGCCCCTAGCTCCGCCATTTCACCAATAACAGCGACCGTTCGGCGGCCCGTCTGGCGACCTAACACAGCCAGAGTTTGCAAAGCGGCCCGAGTTGAGTCTGGCGAGGCGTTGTAGGCATCATTAATAAAGTCGATTCCATCGCGATTCACAAGTTGCATGCGCCAGCGTTCTGCCATCGGCAGCTCGGCAAGCGAAGCCAAAACCTTGGCGCGATCCAATGCCAAAACGTCGCAGACCGCAATTGTGGCTGCAGCGTTCATGAGTTGGTGTTCGCCCAAGATCTGCAGGGTGAGCTGGTGATGATCGCCGTCGGGATAATGCACCATTGCACTTGTGCCGGCGAGCGAAAGGCTAGCTTCGCTTAGTCGGTAATCTGCCGCATTCGTTCCAAAGCTTAGGTTCACACCAGTTCGGTCTGCAGCCATTTGCGAGCAATATTCGTCGTCGGAGTTGAAGACCAGCACTCCCCCAGGCTGGATGTGAGGAATTAGCTCTTGCTTGATTTTTGCGGTGGTCTCGATGCCACCGAATTCGCCAACGTGCGCAAGCCCAACCTTAAGTTCCACACCGATGTCTGGCTTGCAAATATTTGCCAGGTAGTCAATCGAGCCAATACCGCCCGCTCCCAACTCGACAACGAGAAACCTCGTTTCGGTGGTGGCTCGCAGCATAGAAATCGGTGCACCAACTTCGTTGTTGAACGACTCGCGTGGAGCAATCGTTTCTCCAAAACCTGAAAGCACCGCGCCGAGCATATTCTTGGTTGATGTCTTGCCGTTCGAGCCAGTTACGCCAATCACGGTGAGGTGCCCGGTTTCACGCAGTGTGCTCAAAACAGATTTGGCTAGTAACCCCAACGCCACAACGACGTCCTTGACCACAATCTGCGTTAGCTCGCTCTCTACGATGTGTTCTACCAGCGCCAAGGTTGCGCCCTGTTCGCGCGCAGATTCGACAAACAAATGCCCGTCGGTTTGTTCGCCAGGCTTGGCGACAAAAAGAAAGTCGGGGCCAACCAACCGTGAGTCGGTCTCGACTCCTGCCGAAACCGTTTGAGCGGCGTTTCCGACCAGGTCGCCACCGACGATTTTTGCTACTTCTTGTGCGCTGAGCCGAATCAAGACCAACCGTGCTCTCTGAGTGCGTCGCGCGCCTCTTGCCTGGCAGAGTAGACGGTTCGCACACCCCGAATGTCTCGGTAATCTTGATGCCCAGGACCTGCCCAAAGAATGGCGTCACCCGGGCCGACCAAAGATACAGCCTTACGAATTGCTGCCTCTGGCGGGCTAACCTCGTAGATTTGGAGTTCTGGTCTGGCCTGGCGTGCTGCATCAACCAGGGTCTTTCGAATTGACGCCGGATCTTCGAACCTAGGGTGGTGGTCGGTTATTACAAGGATGTCGCAGCCTTCGGCCGAAACTCGCGCCATGTCTGGTCGTTTGCTAGCGTCTCTGTCGCCGTCGGCTCCGAACAACATCAACACTTTTCCTGTGGTCACCTTGCGCACTGCGGCCAGAGTGTTTAAGAAGGCATCGGGGCTGTGGCCGAAATCAACATAAACGTTCGGTCCCGAGTCGCCAGAAACACGCTCAGTTCGGCCAGGAAGATAAGCCTCGATGCCATTTGCAATTGCCGAGGCTATGCGGTCGAATGCGTATCCTGCCTGCAGCAACATCACAACGGCTAGGCCTGCGTTGGCAGCCATGTGAGAGCCGATGATAGGCACGCTCGAGGTCAAGGTGCCTTCTGGGCCGGAGATGCTGAAAGCCGTGAACATCGGGTTTTCTTCGTCGATCGATACAAGATAGTCGGCTTCTGGCTGCCCGTGTGATCCCACTGTGACCTTGGGAATCGAAATCAGGTCAGCTGCTCTTGAACCGTAGTCTGAGTCGAGTGAGATGACTGCTTTGCTAGACCTGCTCGACCTAAAGAGCTCAAGTTTCGCCTCGAAATAGGTCTCCATGTTGCCGTAATCGTCGAGATGATCATGGCTCAGGTTTGTGAAAGCGGATACATCAAAATGCAGACCATCGACGCGACG
The DNA here is from genome assembly GCA_040402495.1 of Rhodoluna sp. Taxonomy (GTDB): domain Bacteria; phylum Actinomycetota; class Actinomycetes; order Actinomycetales; family Microbacteriaceae; genus Rhodoluna. The sequence continues at coordinate 639 of JBBAMO010000060.1, read as the reverse complement.
CTGGGTGAGAGCTTGAGCAGAGACCTCAAGCACGGCCGCCGTAACACCCTTTTCTTTCATCCGAGCAATCAGGGCGTTCATTTCGGTGCTCTCTGGCGTCGTTAGGCGGCTAACGATGACCTCACCGGCGATGTGTCGCTCTGCGGTTGAGGTGAGCCCAGTGGTTTCTCCCAGCTGTCTCAGGATGCCCTCGAGCAGGTAGGAAGTTGAAGTCTTGCCGTTGGTTCCAGTGGTTGCAAACAAAATTGGCATATTCCCGGCACGATTGCCGTAAACAAATGCAGCCAGGTCACCTAGGTGTTCGCGAGGATTCTCGAGCACCAAAGTTGGCACCTGCACAGTTGGCAAAAGGGCAAGCCCCGCGGCATCGGTGATCAAAGCCACCGCACCTTTTTCGATAGCTGATTCTAGAAAGTTTGCCCCATGGGTTTTTAGACCCGGCATCGCAACAAATAGGTCACCTTCGCGAAGGTCGTTGGTGTTCATAGAGATGCCCGATACCGACAACTCCGATGGTTCGCCGGCCCAAGCTAAGCCAAACTCGGCTGCAATCGCTCCTAATGAGACCGGGGCCAGGTGCTCTGGTCTGAGGATCGGTGGAATTGATTCTTTCATCGGCTACCAAGTGGTCGGAATCTT
>JBBAMO010000059.1:0-5954 GCA_040402495.1 Rhodoluna sp. | reverse complement strand
CTCACGCGAAATTGCCTTTTCGTCAGCAGATGTTTACGCCAAAGCTGCCGAGGCTCGTGGGCTGTGGGATGCGCGGCTCGAAGCGCTAGTAGTCGACTCGATCATTTCGGGCGAGCAAGAAGAAGAATTGGCTTCTCGAATCGCGGCTCTGGGATGGCGCGCTCAAGGTTCAGTATGCGTCGTGATCGGTCCATCGGCAGCCAATTTTGACCAAGACGACCTTCGTCGAAAGGCGAGAAAAGCAAAATGCGACGTATTGGTTGGCGTTCAGGGCAATCGAGTCTTGGTTGTTATTGGTCAGGTCCCTCAGGATCCCGATTCTGAGGTTGTTCAAAAGGTCAACTTTTCAGAAGTTGTTGCCGAATTCGAAAGCCTGTTCGGTGCCGGCAGTGTTGTAATCGGCCCCGAGGTCGCTTCGATATCAAGTGCGCACATCTCAGCCAAAGCTGCCCTTTCTGCTTTCGCCGTGACTAAGTCGATTTCGCGACCTTCGCGAGTTATAGCGGCCGATGAACTACTCGCTGAACGAGCGCTTGCCGGAGACTCACTTGCTAAGGCGTCGCTTGTCGACCGCGTGTATCGCCCACTGTCAAAGCACTCCCCCGAACTACTGCAAACGCTCGTTACTTATCTTGACAACGGCCGCTCGCTTGAGAACACAGCCAGAGAGATGTTTGTACACCCAAACACGGTGAGATATCGACTAAAGCGAATCGCTGAAATATTGGGCTGGGATCCAACCGGCGCTCGTGAGGCATTTGTGCTGCAAGTGGCAGTGGTTCTCGGGTCTATGTCAACAGCGATTTCTAAGCAAAAAGGTAGGGTTGAATAATGCTTATTGTTGCTTGCCCTGGTCAAGGTTCGCAGACTCCAGGCTTTCTAGCGCCTTGGCTCGAACTGCCTAGTTTTGCCACCACCATAGGAGAAATGTCTGAGGCCATCGGCCTAGACCTCGCTCGTCACGGAACCGCTAGCGATGCGGATACCATTCGCGACACCGCCATTGCGCAGCCGCTCATTGTGGCCGCCAGCATCGCTAGTGCTCTCGAGCTTGGTTCTGGGTTTGCTGGAGTTGCAGGTCACTCGGTCGGCGAAGTCGCTGCAGCAACCATTGCCGGGGTTTTCTCGGTGAGCGACGGAATGCGTCTGGTCAAAAGCCGTGGCGATGCGATGGCGGCAGCAGCATCGTTGAAAAAGACCAGCATGGCAGCGGTTGTCGGTGGAGACGAAGCCACGGTGCTTCAAAAACTCAGCGAGTATGAGCTGACCCCCGCCAACTACAACGGAGCCAACCAAATTGTGGCCGCGGGAAGCGCTGAGCAAGTTGCAAAGCTCGTTGCCGATGGCATTGAAGGTGCACGAGTTATCGCTCTTCAGGTTGCTGGCGCTTTTCACACCAGCTACATGGAGCCTGCCGTTGAAACACTTCGCGCTTTTGCCAACGAACTCAACGTTTCAGATCCATCGATAAAACTTTGGTCAAATCAAGCAGGCCAGGTTGTCGATTCGGGTTCTCAATATCTCGATCTTCTTATTGGGCAGGTTGCGAACTCGGTTCGCTGGGACCTTTGCATGAAATCATTCACCGATGCTGGCGCCACCGCGATGATCGAGGTTTGCCCTGCTGGCACACTTTCAGGAATAGCGCGCCGTGCGATGCCTGGAGTGGAACTCTTAGCCCTCAAAACACCTGACCAAATTGACGCAGCAAAAGCGCTGATTGCAAGCCACGCCTGAGCAAACAGAAGGAATCATGTCAAGACCAGAACTCAAGCAGTACGAACTTAACAAGTATTCGCGCATCTACTCGCTAGGAGCTGCTCGCGGCGAACTCGTTGTCACCAACGATGATGTTGCTGGGCCAATCGACTCGAGCGACGAATGGATTCGCCAGCGCACCGGCATCATCACGCGTCGTCGTGCCGGCAAAGACACGAGCATGATGGATCTTGCCGTTGCCGCTGCCAAAGAGGCAATCGCAAACGCTGGTATTCAACCATCCGAAATTGAAGCCGTGGTGTTCAACACCATCACTCACCCTTACCTGACTCCATCTGCAGCAACGCTCTTGGCAGAGCTTGTAGGTGCCAACCCTGCGGCCGCATACGACGTTTCGGCCGCCTGTGCTGGTTACTGTTACGGAATCGCCCAAGCCGACGCCCTTGTTCGCTCGGGTGTCGCCAAGTTTGTATTGGTCGTCGCCGCCGAAAAACTGAGTGACATCATCGATCCAACAGACCGAAGCATTTCGTTTCTTCTCGGCGACGGCGCAGGAGCTGCGATTGTTGGGCCAAGCGATACCCCTGGAATCAGCCCAACCGTGTGGGGCTCAGACGGCTCGCACTGGGATGCTGTGAGCATGACGGGCAGCTTGCTCGACTTTCGTGATGGCAAGACCAGTTGGCCAACGTTGCGCCAAGAAGGCCAAACTGTTTTCCGCTGGGCAGTATGGGAAATGGCAAAAGTCGCAAAAAAGGCGCTAGAAGTTGCTGGCATCGAGGCCAAAGATCTTGCGGCCCTGGTAACTCATCAGGCCAACATCCGAATCATCGACGAGATGGTCAAACAGCTGGCCCTTCCTGATTCTGTGGCTGTTGCGAGAGACATCATCAACACTGGAAATACCTCTGCGGCAAGCGTTCCACTAGCTATGCACGAGCTTTTGAGGACCGGAGAGGTCAAATCGGGTGGATACGCTCTACAAATTGGTTTCGGCGCAGGTCTTGCCTTCGCCGCTCAAGTTGTGGTTCTGCCCTAAAATCAATACTGGTAAATCAACCAAAGGAGAAACCCCATGGCACTAGCACAAGCAGACGTTCTTGCAGGTCTAGCAGAAATCGTTAACGACGAGACCGGAATTGCTACCGAAGCAGTTCAGCTCGACAAGCACTTCACCAACGACCTAGACATCGACTCGATCTCGATGATGACCATCGTCGTTAACTGTGAAGACAAGTTCGGCGTGAAGATTCCAGACGAAGAAGTAAAGAACCTCGAAACTGTTGGCGACGCAGTGAACTTCATCGTCAGCGCTTCCTAGTCTCGACTTACGTCACAAAATGACCATCAAAATCGTTGTCACCGGAGTGGGCGCTACTACGCCCCTCGGTGGTGACGTGAAAACCACCTGGGCAAATCTTCTAGCTGGCAAATCTGGCATCTCGACTATCGAGAAAGAGTGGATTGCTCAGTACGAAGTCCCAGTTACATTTGCGGGGCAGGCAGCGGTTCCAGCTGCAGAAATACTTACCCCGCAGGAAATCAAGCGCCTCGATCCTTCCAGCCAATTTGCCTTGATCGCTGCTCGCGAGGCTTGGGCAGACGCCGGCTCTCCTGAGGTTGTTCCAGAACGTCTAGCCGTTGAGTTCTCAACCGGCATCGGCGGCGTGTGGACCCTGTTGGATGCTTTCGACACCCTCAAGGAGCGTGGCCCGCGCCGAGTTCTTCCGATGACCGTTCCAATGCTTATGCCAAATGGCCCAGCCGCGGCAATCGGAATGGATCTTGCTGCGCGCGGCGGCGTTAGAACTGCGGTTTCAGCCTGTGCGTCTTCGACCGAGGCCATCGCAAACGCCATCACCCGCCTTCAAAGCGGCGAGATTGATGTTGTTGTTGCAGGTGGCTGTGAAGCCGCCATTCACGCATTGCCAATCTCAGCCTTCGCTGCCATGCACGCGCTTTCTAAGCGCAACGACGAGCCGGCAAAGGCATCACGACCTTACGACACCAACCGCGACGGGTTCGTAATGGGCGAAGGCGGTGCTGCGTTGATTCTTGAAACCGAGACCCACGCCAAAGCTCGCGGAGCAAAAATTTACGCCGAACTCGCTGGCGGAGCCGTTACCTCTGACGCGTATCACATCACCGCTCCAGACCCAGAGGGTTCGGGTGCAGCTCGTGCAGTTCTGGCAACCCTTGCCATGGCCGGAGCCAAGATCGAAGATGTAGCGCACATTAACGCTCACGCCACATCGACACCGGTTGGCGACATCGCGGAGTACAAGGCGCTTCGTCGAGTGTTCGGCGACCACCTAGACAACATCGCTATCACGGCAACCAAATCTTCCACCGGTCACCTTCTTGGTGCAGCGGGAGCCGTTGAGGCAATCTTCACCATCTTGGCTTTGCACGAAGGCGTTATTCCGCCAACGATCAACCTCGACGATCAAGACCCAGAAATCAACCTGGATGTTGTCACAAGCCCTCGAAAGCTTGCCGAAGGAAACCTGCTGGCTATCAGCAACTCCTTTGGATTTGGTGGTCACAACGCTGTTGTAGCCTTCAGAACCTATAAGGGTTAATAGCCGACTTCGGCAACCGCAGACTGAAAGGCAAACAATGGCAAAGCTGTATTTTCGCCATGGAGCCATGAACTCTGGCAAGAGCACTGCACTTCTGCAGGTAGCACACAACTACGAAGAGCGATCACAGTCGGTTATTTTGGCCAAGCCAAACACCGACAGCAAGGGCGAGGACGCTGTTGTTTCTCGCCTTGGAGTAGAACGCTCGGTCGATCTGCTCGTTGCACCTGGCGATAACTTGAGAAACGAATTCACCTTCCTAGCGCGCGAGCGTGCGGCCAGAAGCAAGAGCCCGATAGCGTGCTTACTTATCGACGAGGCCCAGTTCTTGACCCGCGAACAGGTCAACCAAGCATTTGAGATTGCCGTCTTGGACGACATCCCGGTTTTGGCCTACGGAATTCGTACCGACTTTCGCACCCACGGTTTTCCCGGTTCAATCCGCCTGATGGAGATTGCCCACAGCCTCGAGGAGCTCAAGACGATTTGCCGTTGCGGCAAGAAGGCGATGTTCAACGCTCGCAAAATCGGCGAACGCTTTATCTTCGAAGGAACTCAGGTTGCGATTGATGGCGACGAAGTGACCTATGAGTCGCTTTGCCCAAGCTGCTACTTTAGGGAATGCGAAGCGGTCGGTGTCGACCCGTTTTCATAATGCCGTTGTCTGGACTGCCTTCGGAGAACCCCTTCAGTCAGAGCTAACTATTCGAGAAGGCATCGTTGTTGCTAACGTAGAGCCGGCCCAAGAATTTGTCGATTGCCAAGGTGCAGCTATTTTGCCGGCCTTTATCGACGGACATAGCCACCCATCCTTTGCGGCTAGGCATCTGCTTGGCCCTGATGTCACAGAGTGCGTTTCAATCGATGAGGTGCGAGATGCGGTTCGTGAATGGGCCGCGGCGAACACGGAGCAAGATTGGATAGTTGGAGGCTCCTACGACCGTTCTATGGCCTCTGATGGTGTATTTGAGCCGCATTGGCTCGACATTGACGGCTTAGATCTGCCAGTTGTGCTGCACGCCAGCGATCACCACTCCATTTGGGCTAATTCGGCCGCTTTGAACAAGGCCGGGCTCGCCTCGAGCCCAGGCGGTCATGGCACTTTTTACGAAGATGCCGAAAAGTCCTTGATTTTGAAACATGTGCCAAAGCCAGAGCCAAGGACGCTACAGTTGGCCATCGGGCGAGCGCTTGATTCAATGCTCGAGCTGGGCGTTGTGGCGACCATCGATGCCTGGATTGACCAAGATTCTCGAGAGGCGTACCTTGGGCTCGAATCTGATGTGCAGGTTTCTCTTGGCCATTGGATTACAGCAGCAAACTGGCGTGAAGCATCATTTGAAAACGGCGATGTGAAATTTTTTGTCGATGGCGTACTCGGCAGCGCAACGGCCTGCGTGAGCGAAGGCTATCTCAACGGTGTTGCCAGCGGGCAACCTGTTTGGAATTCAGAAGAACTAGCCGCTGCACTTCAAAAATTCGATCAACTCGGATGTCGGCTGCACCTGCACACCATCGGCGATGGAGCAGTCGACATGGCCCTTGACCTTTTAGACCCTCTATCCAGAGCCAAAAACCCAGTTTTGGTTCATGCCGAGATACTTCGCGACGACCAAATAAAACGTTTGGGGCACATGAAGGTTTGGGTTTGTG
>JBBAMO010000058.1:0-5982 GCA_040402495.1 Rhodoluna sp. | reverse complement strand
CAGAGTGATTTTCACGTTCTGACCAACTTCGATGCCCTCAGGCTTGCGAATCACATCTTTTAGCGGCACCAGGTATTTACCCTGCTTAGGAAACAGCGAAGTGGTGATTTCGGTCTTGCCGATGCGAACCGAAACCGGAATAACGCCCCAGCCGTAACTAACCAAGCTAGAAACTTCTTTGATTTCAGCGCTCTCTTCGTCGGGAACGGCAACAAAGTAGAACGGCGCAGGCCCGCGCCACTCAAAAACTTCTCCCGAAAAAGTTAGTTGCATATTGCGAGTTTATTCGCTCGCTTGCGCCACCAAACTAGAGTTAAAGCACTCACCAATGAGATTTGAGAAATCATGAGCACACTGCCAATCGTTGCCAACTGGATCAACGGCGCCGAGGCCGCTAGCAATTCAAAGCGCACCGCCGATGTCTTCGACCCAGCAACCGGCCAGGTTACCAAGCATGTTTCACTAGCCGACCAGGCCGACATTGCGGCAGCAATCGACAGCGCGAAGGCAGCCTTTGCCGATTGGCGCGACACCCCGCAGTCTAAGAAGCAAAGCATCATGTTTGCATTTCGTGAGTTGCTCAACGAGCACAAGGGCGAACTCGCCGAAATCATCACCAGCGAGCACGGAAAAGTTCTCTCGGATGCCCTCGGCGAGATTACTCGCGGGCAAGAGGTAGTCGAGTTTGCCTGTGGCATGCCGCACCTTCTAAAGGGTTTCTACACCGAGAACGCATCCACCGGCGTTGACGTTTACAGCACCAGGCAGCCACTCGGAGTTGTTGGTGTTATCAGCCCATTCAACTTTCCGGCCATGGTTCCAATGTGGTTCTTTCCGATTGCCATCGCCGCCGGCAACTGCGTGGTTTTGAAGCCATCCGAGAAAGACCCAAGCGCCGCAATCTGGATGGCCAAGCTCTGGAAACGAGCTGGCCTGCCCGACGGCGTGTTCACCGTGCTGAACGGCGACAAAGAAGCGGTCGATGGGCTGCTAACCCACCCAGATGTCGCAGCGATATCATTCGTTGGCTCAACTCCGATTGCCAAGTATGTTTACGAAACCGGTTCGGCTCACGGCAAGCGCGTGCAGGCCCTCGGGGGCGCTAAAAACCACATGCTGGTGCTGCCAGACGCCGACCTCGACCTAGTTGCCGACTCTGCCATCAACGCCGGCTTTGGCTCGGCGGGAGAGCGCTGCATGGCCATCTCGGTGGTTGTAGCGGTTGAACCGGTTGCCGATGCACTAATTGGCAAACTGACCCAGCGCATGAGCACTCTTCGTACCGGTGATGGCCGCCGTGGTTGCGACATGGGCCCACTGGTCACAAAGCAGCACCGCGACAAGGTTGCCAGCTACATCGACATCGCCGCACAAGACGGCTCAACCATTGTTCACGATGGCCGCAACGACAGCTTCGACGGCGACCCAAACGGTTTCTGGCTTGGGCCAACGTTGCTTGATAACGTGCCAACCACATCCAAGGTCTACACCGAAGAAATCTTTGGCCCGGTTCTATCGATTGTTCGAGTCAAGTCTTATGACGAAGGCCTAGCGCTCATCAACTCCGGAGCATTCGGCAACGGAACCGCCATTTTCACCAACGATGGCGGCGCCGCCCGCAAATTCCAATACGAAGTTGAGGCTGGCATGGTGGGTATCAATGTGCCTATCCCCGTGCCGGTTGCTTACTACTCGTTTGGCGGCTGGAAGAACTCGCTATTTGGCGACACCAAGGCCCACGGTGTAGAAGGTGTTCACTTCTTTACTCGAGGCAAGGCAATCACTTCGCGCTGGCTAAACCCTAGTCACGGCGGCATCAACCTGGGCTTCCCGCAGAACTAACCGCGCTGGCGCGCCGGCATCGTTGAGTTAAACGTGCAGCTCGTCGATGACGATTTTTGTCATTCCGCGTAGAGCTGTGTTTGCATACTCGCGAACCTGCGCATCTGAGTGCTGAAGCCAATCGCGCATCTGAATTGGGGTTACCTGCCAGGTGAGGCCCCACTTGTCGTAGCACCAACCGCACTGACCCTCGCGGCCTTCCGCGGTGATGGCATTCCAGAGGCGATCAACCTCTTGCTGCCCGTCAACGTTCAGCGACAGAGAAATGGAGTCGTTGAACTTGTCGCCGCCAGCCCAGTTCATGCCAATGAATTCGTGACCCAAGATCGAAAAATCAGCGGTAAACAAAGTGTCGCCCATGCGATTTTTTGAATGAATGATCACGTCGTCGAAGGTTGCCGAATAAAAATCTAGGGCTTCCTCGAGCCCACCCGAGAACCACAAGAATGTCTTCAACTTAGTCTTTTGCATGGCTCAAGACTACCGACTCGGTCGTCAGCAAAGCGACGCACAGATTCAAGTGGTGCGAGAATCGTTTTATGGCAGACAGGGTAAACAGAACACCTAGCTTAGAGGCGCTCTACGAGCGTCATTCATCCAAGTGGAGACGGTTTGCGTCCGACGTGCTGCCAATGCACGTGGCCGAGATGGACTTTCACCTTGCGGAGCCAATTCGCGCGCGCATCCAGCGAATGACCGAGGATTCAGACTTTGGCTACCTTGGTCCTGTACCCGAGGTTGCACAGGCTTTCGAGGGCTTCGCCGCCCGCCACTGGGGCTGGCACATCGACCCCGAACAGCTAAAACTAGCCTCAGATGTTGGCGTGGCAACCGTTGAGTTTTTGCGCGCCAACCTCAGCCACGGCGACCGCGTGGTAGTGACATCTCCGGTTTACAGCGGATTCTACGAGTGGCTAAAAGAACTTGAGATTGAACCTTACGATGTGCCGTTGGTGCACACCGAAGAGCAATATTCTCTCGACATTGCTGGGCTCGAGGATGCCTTCAAGCAAGGTCACCTGACGGTATTACTTTGCAACCCGCACAACCCAACTGGTCGAGTGTTTTCGCGCGCCCAGCTGACCGAGCTCGCTATCCTGGCCCAAAAATACGGTGCAACGGTTATTAGCGACGAGATTCACGCACCGCTTACATCAAAGACCTTCACCCCGTTTCTATCTTGTGGCCCGGCAGCTGAAGCAACCGGTGTTTGCATAACCAGTGCCAGCAAGGGGTTCAACCTTGCTGGGCTAAAAGCGGCCTTCCTGCTGACTCAGAGTGACGCAATGGCAGCGAAGGTTGCCAAGCTGCCGGCGGCAACACACTTTCGAACGAGTATCGTGGGGGCTTTTGCTATGGCCGAAGCATTCGCCAACTGCGATGAATGGTTAGCCACCACAGTGGCAACGCTAGAGAGCAATGCAAAGCATCTGCTGTCAGAGTTGCAACATAAGCTTCCGCAGGCAAAATCGCACCTGCCAGAGGCCGGATACCTGGCCTGGCTGGATATCTCAGAGCTTCCGCTGACCACACAAGACATTGCCACCAAGGCAAAGGTTGCTCTCGTGCCTGGGCCAGACATGGGTGGCGAGAGTTACACGAATTTTGCGCGGCTAAATTTTGGCACCAGCCCGGAAATTATTTCCGAAGGTGTTCGCCGAATCGCAAGCGCGCTAAAAAACTAGCGCCAAAGCCTGTTCGATATCGCGAATCAGATCGGTAGGGTTTTCGAGCCCAACCGAGAGTCGCACGGTGGCTGCCGTAATTCCCATCGATGCCTGCACCTCGGGCGAGAGGCGTCGGTGAGTTGTTGACGACGGGTGAGTGATCAGCGACTTGGAGTCGCCAAGGTTGTTCGAGATGTCAATCACCTGCAGTGCGTTCATGAACGCAAATACCTGCTCTTGGCTGCCGTTGAAGGTGATGGCCAACGTTGAGCCACCTCCGGTCATCTGCTTCTTGGCAAGTTCGTGCTGATTGTGGCTCTTCAGCCAGGGGTAGCTGACCGTTTCAACCGCAGGGTGCTTCTCGAACTTCTGCGCAATCTCAAATGCGCTGGTCCACATACGCTCAACTCGCATCGACATGGTCTCGAGCGACTTCAGCAGCACCCAGGCGTTGAATGAGCTCATTGCAGGGCCCGTGTGGCGAGTAAACGGAATCACACTGTTCTTGATGTAATCGAGGCTTCCTACGATGGCTCCGCCCAGCACGCGTCCTTGACCATCGATGTGTTTGGTGGCCGAGTACATCACAACGTCCGCGCCCAGTTCGAGCGGGCGCTGCAAAACAGGGGATGCCATCACGTTGTCGACAATCACCGTGGCACCGACCTTGTGCGCTAGGTCGCTCACAAATCGAATGTCGGTGATCTCGCCCAAAGGGTTGCTTGGGGTTTCGATAAACACAACTTTGGTTGGCTGGCTCAGTGCTGCCCGCCAGCCATCTTTGTCGTCGGCTTCAACCAGGATGGTCTCCACGCCCCAGCCCGGCAAGATTTCGGTCAGCACAACGAAACATGATGAAAACATTGCTGCAGAGGCAACTACGCGGTCGCCAGCCTTTACCAGGCAAGCGATAGAGGCAAACATCGCTGCCATGCCGGTTGCGGTTGCAAACGCGGCTTCGGCGCCTTCGAGTTGCGCCAAGCGCTGCTCAAACATGGCAACCGTTGGGTTCGAAAAACGCGAATAAAGAAAGTGATCGGTTTCTTCTCTAAACGCTTCGGCGGCTTGTTCAGCCGAATCGTAGGTGAATCCCGAGTTTAGAAACAAGGCTTCGCTGGTTTCGCCAAAACCTGTGCGCGCCAACGCTCCGCGCACGGCAAGAGTGTCTGGGTGAAGCTCCCAGTTAGGCTGCGACGGCTCGATGGGGGCTTGATAACCCCAAGGGCGATTGCGTTTGGTCATTCGACAACTTTATCAGCGTCAATGTCCCCCAAAGTGGTGACGATGATTTGAAGTGCTCTCGGCCCCTATGTTGGGCAATATAGAGACAAGTAGATGGAGAAACCCATGGCACAACAAAGTTATTCGCTACCACTTTGCGACGACGAGTTCGAAAATTCCTCGCTCAACGACAGTGACTGGTTCGAATGCCAGTGTGGACTCTTCTACCAATTCGAGACCATCCGTGCCTACAACCGAGCACTAGACAATCTTGCTGCAGCCGATGCCATAGCTGCGGAAATCGAAGAGCGGGCCGAACTTCAAGACGCCGATTACCGAGCAAGGGGGTCTAGTTCGGCAAATGTTTCCGTTGCAGCCAGCTCTATTTCGGCTGCGGCCACCGTTTCTGCGCCACAAGGTAGCTGGGTCGCAACCAAACCTGCCGACAACTGGGTTGCCGAAGAAGCAGCAAAGAGCCGCCAGAATGCCAACAAAGCGCCGGTTCGCACCAAGACGACCAGACCAAATCGCGTGCTTCCCAAGCTCACCCCCCAGCAGACGCTACTTACCGTGGCTGCCACGCTGATCGTCATCGCGCTCTCAATCTTCTTTGGATCAACCTGGAACCAGCTGGACCTTTGGCTACAGGCGCTGATTCTTGTTGTGATCGTCGCCTCAACAGCATTCGGTTCGATCAAGGCCAAAAAGTACTTCGTCATTATTTCCAACTTTTTGGCAGCTCTTTCGAGTGCTTTCCTGGCTCTCGGTTTAGCTGCCGCCGGCACCCTCGGGCTGCTCGATTCGATAATTCCAAACGTGATGGACGCACGAACGAGTTTCTACCCGACCTTCATTCTTTTGGCCACCGGTGCCTACAGCCTGGTTATGGGCCGTCGCTTCAAAGTGTTTGGCTGGCTCGCTTTCGCACCTGTCATGATGGCGTTAGCTGGTCTGCTTTTTTCTCTCACCACGCTGGGCGCTGCTCTTGGCGACAGCTCAACGTTTGCTGGCTACACGCTCACAGCACTAAGTGCCTCCATGTTGCTGGTGGTAGCAGTTGGCCGACTCACGCGCCTTCCTAAGCCCGAAGGCGCGGTGGCCAAGAAGTCCAAGAAGCAGCCTGCCGAATCCGACGATGCAGCCAACGAACTCAAGTACCAACTAGAGCTGCACGAGCGCGAACAAAAAGCCCTTATCGCGGTGCTGTGCATGGCCATTGGTTTGCCAACTGCCTACGTGCTGTATCGCCGCC
>JBBAMO010000057.1:0-5984 GCA_040402495.1 Rhodoluna sp. | reverse complement strand
CTTGACTTCATTCCTGGCAATCATGGGCAACCTCCTAGCCGACATCACATACTCGCAAAAGCACCCGCCACCGAGAACGAAACTAGTCATGTTGCTAGCCTATGCTTGGCGCTGTCAGATTCTTCGAAATGAGTGAAATGTCCAAAAGAAACCCAGCATTGGGAGCCGGCTTGGCTCTTTCGGGGGCACTTCTTTTTGGACTAAACGCAAGCACGTCTAAGGTGCTTATCCACAGCGGAATCGACCCATCGGTCTTGGTGCTGTTCAGGTCACTTGCCACCGCAGCCATTGCCGCCGCGGTTCTTCTTTTCACCAACCGTGCCGGCTTCAAGATTCAATGGCGCGAACTTCCAAGGATGCTCACCTTCGGAGTGATCGGCGTGGCACTGATGCAATGGGCATACTCGCAGGCCGTGTCTAACCTCCAGGTGGGCGTAGCACTTCTGATCGAGTACACCGCAATCATCTGGGTGCCTTTGGTTTCGTTAATCATCTTCAAGCAGCGACTGCGCTCGCGCATTTGGGTTGCTGTGGCGCTAGTGCTCTGCGGACTAGTGGTTGTGTCGAACATCTGGGATGGCGGGCTCAACGCCATCGGTGTGGTTTATGCATTCATGGCCGCGGCTTTCTTGACGCTTTACTTCATCATGGGTGAACGTTTGCAACAGACTCGCGACACCATGTCGACCCTGATGTACAGCATGCTGGTAAGCAGCCTCTTTTGGATGTTGCTTGCGCCATGGACCTCAACCGACGTCAGAGAACTCGCGGCCACGGTCTCGTTAGATGGAAACTTTGACTCAGTTCAGCTTCCGCTTTGGGTGTTGCTGGTTTGGCTGGGAATCTTTGGTTCGTTCGTTCCCATGGCTCTTTCGTATCGAGCTCTCCACCACCTGTCGGCAACCGGTGTTGGCATCGCCTCCACTGCAGAAACCGTATTTGCTTTTGCCTTTGGTTACCTCTGGCTGAATGAGCAGGTTTCGGGAACACAAATGGTTGGTGGGTTGTTAGTTTTGACGGGAATCATCCTTGCTCAAACCGCAAGACCCAAAACTCGCTAGGACAACATGGCAACCATCGAACTCACTGGTTCAACTTTTGAAGCAACAGTGCTCAAAGAAGGCATCACCATTGTGGATTTTTGGGCAGCATGGTGCGGGCCTTGCCGCCAGTTTGGCCCAATCTTTGAAGAGGCGTCAACGCTTCACCAAGACATCGTTTTTGGCAAGGTAGACACTGAGGCTGAGCGCGACCTTGCCGGCGAAGCTGGAATCACTTCGATTCCAACCCTGATGGCGTTTCGCGACGGGGTTTTGCTGTTCAATCAGGCAGGTGCCCTTCCAGCAGATTCACTTGAACAACTCATCGCAGCACTCCGCGCAGTAAACATGGACAACGTGCGAGCTGAAATAGCGAAAGAAAACGCCGAGCAAATCGAATCAAACTAAATGTCGATTAGTCTTTCGGGGCTAAGGCAATACCAACCGGCACTTCTCTAATCCAGGCCGAATCTGGAATGTCTGCACGGCTGTAGCCGAAGCCAAGCTTTTGTAAGAACGTTGTGGATCCGCCACCGTCAACCGTGACAGCATCCGTGGCGCCGAGTTGCTTAAGCCAATCAATCGACTGGTGAACCGTAGCGCCACCCATTCGAAATCCAAAGTCATTGAGATCTTGACCCGAACTGGCGGTCAGAATCCAGACTTCGCCGGTTGAGTTGTTCCAACCCATCGCAGTGCGCGGCCTGATTTGTTCGTGTTGGCTGTCGCAGGGTTGTGAGTTGTAAGAGTTGGCAAGAACGTGGCCTCCATTGCCACTGGCGCTAATGAATCCGTTGGCAGCCCCACGGTAGGTGTTGGAAACCTTTACGGCAGCGCCATTAATCGCTGCCCGGTAAAAGGCCGCTCCGTCTGCGCCTAGTTGAAGTACGTATCCCCCAGCTGGAACAGGCTTATCGCGACCTGGGCTGGAGTGGTAAATCACCTTGCTGTTTGAGTCAAGAATGACCGTGTAGTCGCCTCGGGTTGTGTAGCGCAGCTTGGTGAAGTTCGAATCGTAAAGTCTGGCGCCGTTTGCCCAGCCATCGTAGTTGACCGCCTGAATGGCCACCGAATCCGAACCGATCGAAACCTTGCCGTTGGGCGCGATGTAGGCAAACTTCATGCGTTTGCTTGGCGCGGGCACCGACGGAAGTTTGAACGTAGTTGCCGAGCCAACCTTAACTTTCGTCATTCGAATTGCAGAGATGCCCGTGGCCACTAAAAGTAGCCCCGACTTGGGTTTGGTCTTCACGTTGGTTTTATAAACCTTGAGAACCTTGCCGCCCAAAACCAAGATGCCTCCGGCGTTGGTAGGCAGGGTGGCGCTCGAATAAGCACTCGTAAACACGCGGGTAGTGTTCAAGGCCATTGGGCTTGACAGATTTACGCCGGCAAGTTTGTAGCCAACTTTATTGACCGTATAGGTCTTTGTGGCGGCGAATCCTTCAGCCATTGAATAAGTAACCGATTCGGTTCCGGCCACCTTGCTTGATCCAAGTGGTGAGTAGATGAGTTTTCCGCCATCGATGATTGCCGAATAGGCCATTTGGCTTAGCGAAGCAGCGGAGTCGCCTTCGCGATAGTAATCGCCATTGATGTAGGCGATGGCTTTGACTTGGCCTGCGATTACGGACTGAGCGTCTGCCTCACCAATTGGGCTATGAGGATTCACGAGGTCAACCTGCGAGAGATTTCCGTGAGCCACAGTGACTTTGGTGTAGAAGAAGGAGCTGTTGGCAGCCCCTGGATTGAAGGTGTAGGTGTTGAGTTCGACACCAGAACCAAGGTTTGCGTTTGTGGCTTTTTGAGCAGAGCCCAGCGAAGGCGCCGATACGCAGTTGTTTGTTGCAGCTTGGGCCGCCGAGACATTTGCCGAGGGTGCGACGAGCGCAAGCGAGAGGGTTACCCCCGCCGCCAAAACCAACTTCAACGCTTTGAACATACGCCTTAAGGCTAGACGAGAAAGAATGTGAAACCACTCGAATGAACCTGCGAAAACCCTATGAATCGGGCGTTGGTTTAGGCTATTCAAAGAGTCATTGAAGACTCGGATGGGTAACAGATGAACGCCAACTCGAGGGCTGGAATGCACACTAGCAACCCCGACACGCAAGCACTTCGCGAAGCGATTTTTGATTACACGCGTGAGCGAATGTCTTACGACCCCGCGCCTCTGGATGCGCCAATGACGTTGGAGCAACTTCACTCACTGGCCCCAAACACGGTCAACGAGCAAGGCCTTGGTGGGCAGCAGGCACTGAAGGTTTTTGCCGAAGTTCTGGCCCCAGCCTGTCTGTCTACAGATCACCCCGGCTATCTTTCGTTCATTCCAACCGCACCAACCGAAGCAGCGACTCTCTTCGACCTCGTAGTTTCCGCATCGTCGATTTATGGCGGATCGTGGATGGAAGGCGCCGGTGCCGTCTATGCCGAAAACGAAGTGCTTGCCTGGCTGGCCAGTGAGGCTGGGTTACCCGACACCGCTGGCGGCGTGTTTGTGCAAGGCGGAACTCTTGGAAACCTCTCAGCGCTAGTTGCAGCACGGCACGAGGCCAAGGCAAAGCGGCTCGCCTCGGGCAAGGCGCTGCCGGCATCGTGGAAGTTCATCTGCTCCGCCGAAGCTCACTCGTCGCTGAAGGCAGCAGCGAGCGTAATGGACGTAGAGATCGTAAAGGCCGAAGTAGACCAAGATGGTCGCCTGACCGGACCAGCGGTTGAGGCCGCGCTGAAATCTGCCGGCGATGGCGTGTTTGCCATAGTTGCAACAGCAGGAACCACAAACTTTGGAATTGTCGATCGCATTCGCGAGGTGGGCGAAGTTGCCAACCGTGAATCAATCTGGTTCCACGTAGATGGTGCCTACGGTTTGGCAGCCATGCTCGCCCCAAAAACACGAGCACTATTTGATGGCACCGAGCTGGCGGATAGTTTCATTGTCGACCCACACAAATGGCTGTTCGCTCCGTTCGACGCCTGCGCGCTGGTTTACCGCGACCCGTCTCTAGCAAAGGCTGCCCACACTCAGCACGGTGAATACCTAGACACTTTGACCGAGTCTGGTGAATGGAACCCAAGTGACTACGCCTACAACCTCACGCGTCGCGTGAGAGGTTTGCCACTTTGGTTCTCACTTGCCACTCACGGCATCGCTGCTTACCGTGAGGCCATCGAAGAAAACATCGATTTAGCACATCGCATCGCCGATGAAATTCGCAGACGGCCGCATCTCTCGCTGGTGAGAGAGCCTGAACTCAGTGTGGTTGTGTTCGAACATGCCGGATGGAAACTCGATGACTACAAACGCTGGAGCGACCGCCTACTAGAAGCTGGAAAAGGGCTGGTAGTGCCCTCTTCGCACAACGGCAAACCAAACACACGGTTTGCAATCGTGAACCCGCAAACCTCTTACGAACTTCTGGTGGATCTTCTAGACAGCATGGAGACATTGTGAAACTGACCGTTGCAGAGGCACTGCCATCGTTGTCTCGTGTTAAGAGCCCTACTCGAACACCTCTTCGCGTTGCTGTGGTGCAAACACGTTGGCATGCGGACCCCCAAGAACACCAGGATGCACTCCGCGCGGGCATCAGGTTGGCGTCAGAAGCTGGAGCGAAAATTGTGTTTCTTCCCGAGCTCACGCTCAGCAGATATCCCGCCGATACCAAGCCAACTGGCGTGCCTAACCACACTGCCGAGCCGCTAAACGGTGGCCCAACGAATAGCTTTGCGGCCGCCGCAGCATCGGAGTTTGGGGTTGTTGTTCACGCATCGCTCTACGAATATCAACCGTTCGAAGATGGTAGAGCCCTCAACACGGCAATCATGGTGTCTACCAACGGAGAGATTATTGCGCGCACACCCAAGCTGCACATTCCAGTAACCGCCGGATACTACGAAGACAAGTACTTTCAACCAGGCCCAGCAAGCGGCGAGCCTTATCCGGTGTACAACCTAAACCTCGATGGCGTTGCTGCTCGCATCGGTTTGCCTACCTGCTGGGATGAATGGTTTCCGGAGGTTGCCAGAAGCTATTCGCTTCGCGGCGCAGAAATCTTGGTTTATCCAACAGCCATCGGCAGCGAGCCAGACCACCCGGAATTCGACACCGAGCCATTGTGGCAAAAAGTAATAGTTGGCAATGGAATCGCAAACGGCACATTCATGGTGGTGCCAAACCGTTGGGGCAATGAAGGTGGAATCACTTTTTACGGATCGAGTTTCATCAGCGACCCTTACGGACGCATCTTGGCTAGAGCCGGTCGAGACACCGACGAGGTTTTGGTAGCCGATCTCGATCTAGACCAGCGCCGAGACTGGCTTGACCTGTTTCCGTTTCTTGCCACCCGTCGCCCAGATACTTATTCGAAACTTGTCGAGCCGGTTGTAAACCACCGCCAAGAAAATGGCGACGGCGAGTTTGGCGGCATCGCTGGGGTGGCGCAATGAGCGAAAGGTGGGTGATGCCAGCCGAATGGCAGCCGCACGAGCGCACCTGGATGGCTTGGATGGAGGAGGACTACTCCGCCAATCCTTCCGCCGACTCTTCAGAACGCATGCACGCTGCGTGGGCGAAGGTAGCGAACACAATCGTTGAATTTGAGCCTGTAACCATGCTGGTTGGCGCGTCTCATGAAGCAGAAGCACGGCGATTCTTAGATCCTCGAGTTGAGGTATTCATAGCCGAAATCGATGACGGTTGGATGAGAGACAGCGGGCCAACGTTTGTCAAAAATGACAACCAATTAGCCGCGGTCGACTGGGTTTTTAACGGCTGGGGCAACCAGGGCGGATGGGCCAACTGGGAGAAAGATGATGCGGTTGCTTCAACTATCGCTTCTGCCGTCGGAGTGCCGGCCCTGCGCTCCGAGTTGGTCAACGAAGGCGGCGGACGGCAGCCGCGTCGATGGTTTGACCTGAAACAACATCCGTTCCGTCGATCGAGAA
>JBBAMO010000056.1:0-6110 GCA_040402495.1 Rhodoluna sp. | reverse complement strand
CAATGGTCAACCCGCGAATCCTTTTCGAGTCGCTCGATCAGGGCAAGATTCCTGTGGCCTCCACCGATGTGCCAGTACTCTTGCGAAAACAAAGATGGCGCGCCAAGCCAGTGGCACCTCGTGCATTACGGAGCACGTGCCACGGGCGGTGCTGGGCTGATCATCATGGAAGCAACCGCAGTTACACCCGAGGGTCGCATCACTCCTTGGTGCACCGGAATCTGGAACGACCACCAGGTTGCCGAGTGGCAAAAGGTCAATGACTTTGTTCACAGCCAAGGAGCAAAGACCGCACTGCAGTTGGCTCACGCGGGTCGCAAGGCGTCCACCTATCGCTCATGGTCGGGAACTGGCTCCATCGCGATCGAAGATGGCGGATGGCAAACGGTGTCTTCTGGCACCGATGCCTTCGACGAATACGCAGCGCCCAGGGCGCTTGCTACCGAAGAGATGTCCCCGATTGTGCTGTCTTGGGTTGAGGCAGCCAAGCGCGCCGTTAGAGCAGGGTTCGACGCCATCGAAATCCATGCCGCGCACGGATACCTCATTCACCAGTTTTTGTCGCCAATCACCAATCATCGAACCGATGAGTACGGTGGCTCGCTAGAAAATCGTGCGCGCTTGTTGATGGAAATTGTTATTTCGATGCGCGCAGCGATTGGCGACGAAGTTCCAATCTTTATTCGATTCAGCGCGACCGACTATCGCGAGGATGGCTGGAACGAAACAGAAACAGCAATAGTGGCCAAGTGGGCGGCAGATGCCGGAGCCGACTTATTCGACATCTCTTCTGGCGCGCTGGTAACTGGCGTGCAGATACCGTTCACTCAGCCCGGTTACCAGGTAAAGCTTGCCGAGTTTGTGGCCGAACGGGTTGACGAGCCGGTGAGTGCCGTTGGCAACATCTTTGATGGCCCTCAGGCCGAGGCCATTTTGCAAAACGGTCAAGTCGAAGTGATTTCGATAGGTCGTCCGTTTTTGCGCGACCCATACTGGGCGCTGAGAGCCGCGAGCGAACTGGGCGTTGAACTGGACTACTGGCAGCCGCAGGATGTGCGCGGCAAATTTCCTAATAACTAACTAGTCGCGCTGGGTGGCGTCTTGAACTTCGCCAACCAACTCTTCGAGGATGTCTTCCAAAAATAGAACACCAACCTCGCGACCCTTGCGGTCGAAAACACGAGCCATGTGAGCACCGACGCGCTTCATCGATGCCAGAGCATCCTCGAGTTCCATCGTTGCCGGAAGGGAGATTAGTGTGCGAACTCGCTTTGCTGGAAAAGGCAGATCAACTTCGCGCTCGGCAAGATCGAGAACATCCTTGAGGTGAAGGTAGCCAACGAGGTCGGCATGTTCGTCGCGAAGCGGAAAGCGCGAGAAGCCGTATTTGGCAACTGCCTGCTCAACCTGCCGAGGCGTCACTGTTTCTTCAAAGGCAACCAGCCGCGAAAGAGGCACCGCAACGTCTTGAACCTTCTTTTCGGTGAACTCGAAGGTGTTGCTTAGGGCTCCGGTGGTGTCGCTTAGAACACCCTCTCGGGTTGAGTGCTCCACAATGTCTTCGACCTGGTCTAGCGTGTAGGCGCTGTTTGCCTCATCGCGAGCTTTGACCCCGAAGATGCGCAAGATTCCATTGGCCGAAGCGTTTAGGGCTACAACCACTGGACGAAAGACCATTGCCACTGCGTAGAGAACCGGCACAAGCACAAGTGCGGCACGCTCTGGCACAGAGAAAGAGATATTTTTAGGCACCATTTCGCCAATAACAACATGCAAGAAGGACACCAAAATCAGCGTCAAGATAAACGCCGTGGTCGCGCTGGCTGCTGCCGTGAGCCCTAGCAGTTCGAGCGGGCCACCCAAAAGTGCGTGCACGGCTGGCTCGGCAATAACCAAGATCAGCAGCGAACAAACGGTCACACCGATTTGAGTAGTGGCCAGCATCAGCGATACTTTTTCCATCGCCTTGATGGTGATTTGCGCTGGGCGAGATCCGGCTTCTGCGCGAGGTTCAATTTGAGCTCTGCGCGCCGCGATCACGGCAAACTCGGCCCCCACAAAAAATCCATTGCCAAGCAGCAGCGCTAACAGCCAAATGAGTCCTGCCACAGGATTTGAAGTCGGTTCAACAGGTGCGCTAGTCAGCATCTTTGACCTCCTCTGGCACGTTGGTAGGGCTGAAACGCACTCGGTCTACGCGGCGAGCATCCATGCGCTCAACGCGAAGCACGCCATCTTCAATTTCAATCTCGTCGCCAACCGAAGGTATTCTTCCGAGCGAACTCATGATGAAGCCAGCAACCGTTTCGTAGGCACCATCGTCTGGCACCTTTATCGCCATTTCGCGAAGTTCGTCGGGGCGAATCATCCCCGGAAATAGCACGGATGAGTTAGCGCCGCGAGTCACGCCAGACTTAGCGCGGTCGTGTTCGTCGGCAAGCTCTCCAACCAACTCTTCGACAAGGTCTTCTAGTGTGGCGATTCCAGCAGTGCCGCCGTATTCGTCAACCACGATGGCCAGCTGCAGCCCCTTGGCGCGAAGTTCCACCATTAGGGTTTCGAGTCGCATGGTTTCAGGAACACGCAGTGGCTCCGACATGATTGCAGCCACGCGAACTTCTCCACGCTTCTCGCGAGGAACACCGGCAGCCTGCTTCACGTGCACAATGCCAACTACGTCGTCGGTAGAAACATCGGTGACGGGAAATCTGGAATGGCCAGTGTTGTTGGTTAGCGCAATGAGGTCGTTCAACGTGGCCTCGCGGTTTAGCGAGTGCATGCGTGGTCTAGGTGTCATCACATCGGCAGCGACCAACTGGCTGAGTGCCAGTGTTTTGGTCAGCAACGTTGCCGTGTGAGCGTCTAGGGCACCAAGAGTTACCGAGCGGCGCACCAACGACGTGAGCTCTTCGGCAGTTCGGCTTGAACTGAGTTCCTCTTTGGGTTCGATTCCAAACAAGCGCACGATTGCATTGCCGGTGGCGTTTAGGGCAACGATCATCCAACCAAAAGTCCAGGTGAACGCAATCTGAAATAGAACAACGAATTTGTTGGTCTCAAGCGGCTTGGTCAAGGCCAACTTCTTGGGCACGAGTTCGCCAATCAGAGTTGAAAACAGGGTGGCGATAAACATGCCGAGCACCACGGCAATCGTGCGCTGAGTTTCGGGAGAAACATCCCAGCTTGAAAACGCAGGACTCAAAAGAGTTGTCAGAGCCGGTTCCACCAAGAATCCGGTGAGCATTGTGGTCAGCGTGATTCCAAGTTGAGCGCCACTGAGATGCGTAGAGGTGAGTTTGAGGGCACGAATAGTGTTGCTCAGACCTCGCTCGCCACGTTCGCGTCTGGCCTCAAGCTCAGATCTCTCGAGATTGATAAGCGAAAACTCGGATGCAACGAAAAGTCCGGTGCCAATGGTCAAAAAAGCGCCTAAGGCAAGAGCAAACCACTCATTCATCGCGTAATACCGCGTAAATGTTTGCTAGAACTGTGGCCCTCCATACAGTTCCCAGCATACCGAAGGCTATTACCGATTAGGCTATTACTGCTCATTGAATGGACAAGGGTGAAAATGTCAGGCAACGACGAGAATTCGCAAGACGAATTCGGAGCCAACGAGTGGCTTGTCGAAGAAATGTACAACCAGTGGAAATCGAGTCCCGACTCGGTAGACAAAGAGTGGTGGCCAATACTTGAGCGCTACTCGGCTAACCAGGGTGGTGCGGCGGCAACCGCAGCAGCTACAACAACTTCTCCCGTGCCAACCAGTGCGCCTATTGCCCAACCAGCATCGCCAGCCCCAGCCGCAGACAACGGCCCGCTAGTTGCAAAGACCACCCGTGTAGAGGCTAAGCCTCAGCCAATTCCCGCTCAGGCACCAGCGACCGGGGCCATCACCACAATCCCAGACGAGACCGAAGAAGATCAGGTCACGATTCTCAAGGGAATGTCAAAGTCGCTAGCCACCAACATGGACGCTTCGCTAAGCGTGCCGGTGGCTACATCGGTGCGCACCATCCCTGCAAAGCTCATGATCGACAACCGCATAGTGATTAACAGCCACCTTGGTCGCACCCGAGGCGGCAAGGTTTCGTTCACTCACATTCTTGGTTTCGCGATTGTGCGCGCCTTGAAGGAATTCCCAAGTCAAAACGTTTACTACGACGAGGTCGACGGCAAGCCGGCATCGGTGAGCCCAGCCAACGTGAATTTGGGTTTGGCAATCGACATTCCAAAAGAAGACGGCACTCGTGCACTCTTGGTGCCAAACATCAAGCGCGCCCAGCGCCTCAACTTTGCTGAATTCTTGGCTGCCTACGAAGACCTCGTAAAGCGCGCCCGCGGCAACAAACTGACCGCCGACGACTACGCCGGTTCGACCATTTCGCTAACCAACCCCGGTGGCATCGGTACCGTTCACTCGGTGCCTCGCCTAATGAAGGGCGCAGGCTGCATCATCGGTGCTGGTGCGCTTGACTACCCTGCCGAGTTCCAGGGCATGAACGACGAACACCTAGCCAAGCTTGGCGTTAGCAAGACCATCACACTTACCTCCACCTACGACCACCGCGTAATTCAGGGTGCCGGCTCGGGTGAATTCTTGAAGAAGATTCACGAACTTCTTTTGGGCGAGCGCAACTTTTACGACGAAATCTTCGCCGACCTACGAATCCCTTACGAGCCAATTCGCTGGGCAACCGACTTTGACACTAACGACACCGACGACCGCTCAAAGGCGTCTCGCATTCAAGAGCTGATCAACGCCTACCGTGTGCGTGGGCACCTGATGGCCGACATCGACCCTCTTGAATACAAGCAGCGCAGCCATCCAGACCTCGATGTGCTTACGCACGGACTCAGCCTGTGGGACCTGGACCGCACCTACAAGACCGGCGGTTTTGGCGGAACCTCAAAGGCACAGCTTCGCGACATTCTCAAGATTCTGCGCGACTCATACTGCCGCACCGTTGGCGTTGAGTACATGCACATTCAAGACCCGAACGAACGCAAGTGGTTCCAAGAAAAACTCGAGCGTCCCTACGAGAAGCCAACTCGCGAGCAGCAACTTCGCATTCTAGAAAAACTAAACGAAGCGGAAGCCTTCGAGACCTTCCTGCAGACCAAGTTTGTCGGCCAAAAGCGCTTCTCGCTCGAAGGTGGCGAATCAACCATCGCCTCTCTCGACGCAATCATCAATGCTGCGGCTCATGCAGGTCTTCGCGAAGTGAACATCGGCATGGCTCACCGTGGTCGTTTGAACATTCTCACCAATGTTGCTGGCAAAACCTACGGTCAGGTCTTCAAAGAGTTTGAAGGCAACACCGATGGCACGTCCGTTCAAGGTTCGGGCGACGTCAAGTACCACCTAGGCACCGACAGCGACATAACCACTGCCGACGGCCAGCACATCCGTGTGACTTTGGCGGCAAACCCTTCGCACCTTGAAGCTGTAAACCCGGTGCTTGAAGGTATCGTTCGCGCCAAGGTTGACTCGATCAACGGAAGTGCCACCAACACCTTCCCGTTCCTTCCGATTCTTATCCACGGCGATGCCGCGTTTGCCGGCCAAGGTGTAGTCACCGAGGTTATGAACATGTCGCAACTTCGTGGCTACAAAGTTGGCGGAACCATCAACATCGTGATCAACAACCAGGTTGGTTTCACCACGCCACCATCCGAGTCGCGTTCGATGACCTATTCAACCGACTGGGCAAAAGCAATCCAAGCGCCGATCTTCCACGTAAACGGCGACGACCCAGAAGCTGTGGTGCGTGTATCGCAGTTGGCATTCGAGTTCCGCGAAACATTCGGCAAAGATGTCGTCATCGACCTCGTTTGCTACCGCCGCCGTGGTCACAACGAGGGCGACGACCCTTCTATGACCCAGCCACTGATGTACAACCTCATCGAAGCCAAGCGTTCAACTCGCACTCTTTATCTAGAGTCTCTGGTTGGTCGTGGCGACATCACGCGTGAAGAGTTTGAGGCGGCAAACGCCGGTTTCCAGCAGAGGCTCGAGAGTGCGTTCGTCGAAGTTCACGAAGCAACCAGCAAACCTGCCGAGTTGATTCCTCGACCAATCGGCATCGGTCAGTTGAAGCGGTGGTATA
>JBBAMO010000055.1:0-6142 GCA_040402495.1 Rhodoluna sp. | reverse complement strand
ACCATCTACGATTCTGGCGACAGCCGAGCGCT
Source organism: Rhodoluna sp. (assembly GCA_040402495.1). GTDB lineage: Bacteria > Actinomycetota > Actinomycetes > Actinomycetales > Microbacteriaceae > Rhodoluna. Next base: position 6,110 of record JBBAMO010000055.1, on the reverse strand, counting down.
AATCAAGCGCGGCTTTGCTGGCATGATGGGTTCCCTAAACGCAAAGCCACGCTTACCCCTGGTCAGACCGCGCACGTGCTGCAGTACCTTCAAGGTCATCAGTACGGCCTTCTTTTTAAGACATACATCTACACCGGCATGAGAAGAGGCGAGGTGGCCGGTCTAACTTGGGGTGATCTTTCTCACAATTCGGGTCAGCCACTGCTGACAGTCACAAAGCAACTCAAGGAAGTAACCAAAAAGAACCCGGATGGAGTTGGAGTTACCACGCTTGAAGAAACTCCACCAAAGACATTCCACGGCAACCGAGGCGTGCCAATACCGCTCCACCTCTATCGAGACTTTGAGATGCTGAGAGTTGAACGAGGAGAGGCAAGCGAGAACGACCGAATCTTCCAAGACAGCCTAGGTGGTCAGCTGTGGCCATCTAACATCACCAAGCAGTGGGCAAAGATTCGAAAGGAACTTGGCTTGAGCTCCGTCAGACTCCACGATTTGCGGCACTCGTTTGCAAGGACGGCCCTACAAGGTGGAGCACCCATCGAAACAGTATCGGACACACTCGGACACCACTCGATCACCATAACCAAGGACATTTATGCAAGCTCAATCCCAGGAGCTGCACGAAAGGCCACAGACGCCTTCTCTTCAGTGATTGAAGAGGCAGTCCAGTTCGACCAAATTACTAAAACCTTCAATGCCCAACCCTAGGGGGGAGGGGCGGGTAAATCACTAGCCTCCCGGGCCACGACCCTGCCTTGCTAGTCCCTCGCGCATTCCCCCGAAATTGGATTTTTCACGAACGAGAGCCGTTCGGGCTGGAACAGGTTTCCGTGACACCTAACCAAGACTAGAAACATGGAAGTTATTGAGCGATGCAACTGTGGATGTGGACAGCCACGACCACCTAGGCCACGCCGAGGGCCTAGAGCCATTTACGCTTCGGCTGCATGCAGAAAAGCTGCTTTCCAGCGCCGCCAAAGCTTTTTTGGGATTCCCGAACGAGAGATCATCGAGATGACCCACAAAGTGCCGTATGCCAGCCCCCTTGAAAAACTTGCCCAAGCGATAGTCGAAGCTAGGGTGCTTGGCCGGATATTCCAGCAGCTTGGCCAGGAAGCAGATCCCAAACTTAGTTGGAGATCGCTTCGAATGGCAGCAGTACTCCATTCCGCTCTTGACGAGTTATTTCCCGAACCCTCTAACCCCAGCAACGAGTAAGTGTCGGTACCAAAAGGTAACCTTGAGTTATTGCTCTATCCAGAGCAAAAGCTTCAAGAGGGGGCATCGACATGGCAGCCAAGAAACCAGCCGCTCAAAAAACGCTGGAACAGACTCTTTGGGAAGCCGCTGACAAGCTTCGCGGTAATCAAGAACCTAGCGAATACAAGCACGTGGTTCTTGGGCTTGTATTCCTGAAATACATCTCTGATCGTTTCATTGAGCGGCGAAATGCCATTGAGTCCAGCCTCTCGGAAGACGGCATCAAGCCGGAGCGGTGGGCTGCTTTTCTCGAAAGCCGCGATGAATACACCGGCCACAACGTCTTTTGGGTTCCTGAGGACGCCCGCTGGGAAACTATTCAATCTCGCGCCAAGCTGCCGAGCGTAGGCCAAGACATTGACCAGGCGATGGATGTAATCGAGAAGGAGAACCCAGCACTTAGAGGCGTGCTGCCACGCAACTACGGTCGCGATGGTCTCGACAAACGCCGCCTAGGCGAGCTAGTGGATCTGATTGGCTCAATCGGTTTCACTTCAACAGATGACCATGGTTCAGACGATGTTCTCGGGAGAGTTTACGAATACTTCCTGGGCCAATTCGCGGGAAAAGAGTCCGGTAAAGAAGCAGGTGCTTTCTACACGCCTCGTTGGGTAGTCCGTACGCTTGTAGAAATGCTGGAGCCATACTCTGGCCGCGTTTACGATCCCGCTGCGGGTTCTGGCGGCATGTTTGTAGAATCCGCGAAGTTTGTTCAAGCTCATGGCGGAAAGCGCAGCGATATTTCGGTTTACGGACAGGAGTTCACCGACACTACTTGGAAACTCGCCAAGATGAACCTAGCCCTGCGAGGCATCGAAGCAGATTTCGGGCCGAAGTCTGCAGATTCCTTCACCGAAGATTTGCACCCAGATTTACGTGCGGATTACATCATCGCGAACCCCCCGTTCAATGTTTCGGATTGGTGGGATGCGAAGCTCGAGAATGACCCACGCTGGAAGTACGGGGTGCCACCGCGGGGCAACGCTAACTTCGCTTGGGTGCAGCACTTCATCTACCACCTGAGCCCACGAGGAACGGCAGGTTTCATTCTCGCGAATGGTTCGCTCAGTTCGAAGACGAGCGGCGAGGGTGAGATTCGGCGCAAGCTCGTTGAGGCAGACCTCGTCGACTGCATAGTTGCACTCCCCGAGAAGCTGTTCTTCAACACAGGCATTCCCGTTGCACTTTGGTTTGTTTCTAAAGACCGCCACGGCAATGGCCACCGCAAACGTGATGGCGAAGTCCTCTTCATTGATGCACGCAAGCTCGGTACCATGGTGAGCCGCAAACTCCGAGAGCTCACCGAAGCCGACATTGCCCAAATTGCGGGCGCCTATCACTCGTGGCGAAACCACGATGGTGGATACGAGGATGTTGCCGGCTTCGCAAAGGCCGCCACAATCGAAGAGATCGCCCAACACGACTTCGTACTAACACCTGGCCGATATGTTGGCACCGCCGAGGTAGACGATGACGATGAACCCATCGACGAGAAGATTCAACGCCTTACTTCAGAACTCTTCACCGAGTTCGAGCGTGGGCGGGCGCTTGAATCCTTGATTCGGGAATCCCTCATTCAGAGGCGTGATTGAATGATCCGCCTTGGAGATGTCGTAACAATCGCGAGAGGTACCACATATAAAAGCGCCTTGAAGGGGCAACCAGGACCTGTGTTGCTTGGGCTCGGAAGTATCCATCGAAACGGTGGTTTCCGCGGGGAAAAACTCGAAACATACGGGGGTGATTCACCGGAAAAAATATTGGTCAAACCAGGTGAACTATACGCATCCTTAAAAGATGTCACGCAGTCCGCTGATCTGCTCGGTGCGGTGGCTCGTCTTCCGGTTGATGGGCCGGTTGGCAGGCTTACTCAAGACACAGTTCGACTCGATATCAAAGACAAATCGTTTCCTGCGGACTATCTCTACTGGGTGCTGAGAACCCCGCAGTATCGGGCGTATTGCCGCTCACATCTGACTGGCACAACTAATCTGGGGCTTCCTAGAGAAGACTTTCTTGCTTTTGCTTTCCCGGAACCAGACGATCACACGGTCAAACTCGCAGCCACGCTCAGTGCCCTCGACGACAAAATCGAATCAAATCAGCGCATCCAATCTCTGTCGCTCTCACTTGCTAGAGCTTTATTCGATAAGTCTCTTAATTCATCCGCGACCTCGCGACTTTCTGACATTGCTACAGTCGTCCTAGGTGGAACTCCTTCAAAATCGGAAGCCGCTTTTTGGGGCGGGCAGGAAATCTCCTGGATAAATTCCGGCGCAGCAAATCAAGAGGTTATTTTGACGCCCACCGAGTACATAACTTCTCTGGGTCTCCAAAATAGCGCAGCCAAGTTGATGCCAAAAGGCGCAACGGTCCTCGCCATCACCGGTGCAACCCTCGGCCAGGTAGCGATTCTCGGAATTGAAACAGCCGGCAATCAATCACTCGTAGGGATTTGGGGAAGCTCTCCCGAATCAAACGCTTGGATTCATTTCGCCATCCAAACTCGGATTAATGAACTTCTTACCCACGCAACGGGAGCCGCGCAACAGCACGTCAACAAACAGAACGTTGAGCAACTTGCGGTTCCAGTGCTTAGTCCGGGCGAGCTGGAGAAATGGGGACGAGGCGTCGTGCCTCTCGTCGAGCGGGCTGTTTCGGCGCCGGCCGAATCATTGCGACTCGCCGCTTTGCGTGACGCTCTTCTACCAGAGCTTCTCTCCGGCCGAGTCCGAGTGGGAGAGGCTGCTAAATGAGCCGTTATAACGAGGCAACTATCGAGGATGCCGCTCTCGACTATTTCCGGGAGCTCGGGTATTCAACGGCTTGGGGCCCAAACCTTGCTCCTGGTGAATCCGGCCAAGAGCGCGAATCGTTTCAAGACGTGATCCTTAAGGGCCGGCTCCGAGGATCAATAGGTCGAATAAACGCCGGTCTCGACCTTGAACTAATTGATGAAGCGGTAAAGAAACTGCAGCGTGCAGAGTCCCAAAACCCTATCGATGAGAACTATCGCGTTTACAAACTAATCACTGAAGGTGTCGGATTTCGGCGAATCGCCGCGCAGTGCCAAGATCGACTCGACGCCGGCCTGCTCGAAGCGCTCGATAATCTCTTGAGTGCCTTCAACCGTTGCACCAACGCAGGTTAGATGCCCGATCGTTGCAACCTGAGGTGCCATGTGCTCTACCACCGAAATGGAGCGTTCCGGATTAGAGCCGCCCGCGCCATAAGTGACCGAAACGAAGTCGGGGGAGAGCTCCAGAAGTTTTGCGAAAGCATCGTAGAGAGCTTCTTGCGAGGCGTCGTCTTTTGGCGGAAAAAACTCGAACGACAGCGTGGGACGACCGCCGTGTAGGTGGCGGTTCAGCAGAGTCGAAATGGTGCTAATGGGTTTTCCCTAAAGTCTTGCGTGGACGCAGTGAACTTCAAGTTTAGCCAACGGCTCGGCGGTAGAATTGGCTCACATGTTTACCCCAAGATCCCAAGCCCTGTTAAACGCGATGACCAGCCGCGTTGTTGTCGCCGATGGCGCCATGGGAACCATGATTCAAGCCGCCAGTCCGAGCTTGGCAGACTTTCAAAATCACGAGGGTTGCAACGAAATTCTCAACGTTACTCGCCCTGAGGTAATCGGAGCCATCCACGAGCAATACCTGCTTGCAGGCTCGGAGGCTATCGAGACCAACACCTTTGGCGCTAACTTCGCAAATCTTGCCGAGTACGGCATCGAAGACCGCATCGAAGAACTTGCGTTAGCTGGAGCCAAGATTGCGCGCGAGGCCGCAGACAAACACTCGAGCGAAGAATCACCAAAGTGGGTGCTCGGATCGGTAGGTCCTGGAACCAAACTTCCTAGTCTCGGGCACGCGCCATTTGCGCTGCTGAGGGACGCCTACAAAACATCAGTGCGCGGCCTTATTTTGGGCGGTAGCGACGCGATTCTCATTGAAACGGCTCAAGACCTACTTCAGGCTAAAGCTGCCGTTATCGGCGCTAAGCGAGCAATGACCGAGCTAGGTACCAAGTTGCCGATTATTGTTTCGGTCACCGTTGAGACCACGGGCACGATGCTTCTCGGAAGCGAGATTGGTGCCGCACTGACTGCACTCACCGCTCTTGGAATCGACTCGATCGGCATGAACTGCGCTACGGGACCTACCGAAATGAGCGAACACCTTCGGTACCTAAGCAAATTTTCACGCCTGCCGATTTGTGTGATGCCAAACGCTGGACTTCCGGTGCTCACCTCGGATGGTGCGCACTATCCACTTTCGGCAGAAGAACTCGCCACCGCTCAGAACCAGTTTGTGCACGATTACGGCGCCGGACTAGTTGGCGGTTGCTGTGGAACCACTCCGGAACACATCGCAGCCATTGCACAAAGGGTCAAGGGCCAACATCCTGGACGTGCCTCCTGGATCGACGAACCTGGCTTGGCCAGCCTCTATCAGCACCAGCCGTTCGACCAGACCATGACCTACCTGTCGATTGGTGAGCGCACCAACGCCAATGGGTCGAAGGCCTTCAAAGAGGCAATGCTGTCCGAAAACTGGGATGAGTGCCTCGAGATTGCCAAATCGCAAACTCGTGAAGGTTCGCACCTGCTTGACGTTTGCGTTGACTATGTGGGCCGAGACGGCGCACGCGACATGCGAGAACTTGTTTCGCGGCTAGTGACATCCACCACATTGCCGCTCGTTCTAGACTCCACCGAAGCTGCGGTGCTGGAGGCTGGGCTCGAGTGCATCGGTGGGCGCGCGATGATCAACTCGGTGAACTACGAGGATGGCGACGGGCCAACCTCGCGCTTTGCCAAAATGATGCCGATTGCAAAAGAGCATGGT
>JBBAMO010000054.1:0-6186 GCA_040402495.1 Rhodoluna sp. | reverse complement strand
TAGAGCGCCACGTTTACACCGTGGATGTCATCGGTTCGAGCCCGGTAGGGCCCACAGTTTAGTCGCCCTAGGGCACACGCTGTCGGGGTTTTTAGCATCACACAAGTAGTATTTCGGTATGGATAACTCCGACCTAACGCCACCCAAAGCTCAGTCGCTTTCAGACGAAAAGCTTGAATTGGCCCTCGAAGAAGCAAAAAATCAAGGCGACGGCATGATCGCCGCCATGGTGCTACTCGAACAAGAAGCCCAATTGCGCGAAGAAGACGAGAGAGCCTACGCCGCTTGGGTTGAAAGACTTACCAACGATCCGCGTCCGGAGGCCAAGGCAGCTCTCGCGCTAGCCACGGGAAAACAAGAACAGGCTCAGCCGATTGAAGTTGTACCGGTCGAGATCACTTCCCTAGACGCGCCCGCGGCTGAGGTGGTTGCCCCGGTAGTTGAGCCGGAGCGCATCGTTGAGCCTATTGCCGAACCGGCGCCAGTTGTGGAGCCAGAACCAATCCCTGCACCGGTGAGCCAGGAGGCTGCCTTCGACGAGTTGCTCGCGTTGGGATCAGATGCGGCAACCGATTCGATCTCCACCCTTACCGATGATTTTTCGGTGACGGGCGTTGTTGAACAAATTGTTGAGAAGGTCGAAACAGACTTTTCTGCATCAGCCGACGAAGATGCAACCGCTCTTGAGGAGTCTGCGCACTCACCGGTTGCCGCCTTTGAACCCGAAATCTCAAAGCCGGCTAAGCAGGCGGGGCGTTACAAGACGGCGTTCGCAGTTTTCTGGAACCAAATAGGTTTCTATGCTGTCGCCATTCCGCTAGTGATCACCGCATGGGCTGCCAACTCCGGCGCTTCAGTTGCAACGGTTCTTACCGGCTCTCTCTCAGGACTGCTGATCGCATTTGGCTTGAACCTGATTGCAATGCGCGCTTCATCACGCTCCACCAAAACGCACAGCTTAACTTCTCGCTCGACCTTTGGTGTTTATGGAAACATCCTGCCTACAATCTTCAACCTGGGCTCTCGAGTCGCAATACTTGCCTTGTTGGTTACCGTGGGGGTCGCGATTTTCGACTCAACCATTAGTGGCGCAGTGCCTTTCGCTTCGGCCGTCTTGCCGGGATTTAGTCTCGCCGCGCTTCTAGCCGTGTCAGCAGTTGTCATTGCAGCCGTGGTGCTCTCTGTTGCCTGGTTGCGCAAGTATTTGGTTCGAGTTTCCTTGAGTGCGGCCTTGATCTGGATTTGCGTAGCCGCTGCGACTGCTGGTTTTGCTCAAATCAATTTTGGTTCTGTAGATGCTGCCGGCGTGCTTCTTATTGCGCTTGTGCTTGTTGCTTTCAGCATCTCGACCGTTGGATTGGGCCACTCAAATACCCAGCTCACCGGCTCCGAACTAAGTCGCACTAGCGTTCGGGTTGCCAGCCTGCTGGCATCTGTGGTGATTCCGACCGTAATCATTTTGGTGCTTTCAGTAAGCGTATTGAACCTCATTCAGGGTCGACTACGTTTCGACTCAACTGCGCTTTTCGGATTCATCTCGGTCAGCCCAACTTGGTTGGCAACGAGTGCCCTATGGGTGCTAATCCCGTCGCTTTTGGTTTTGCTTGCGCAAACGGTTGATTTTGCCGCCGAGTCAATTCAGGGTTTCTTTGTGAGTCGTGCGTGGGTTCGAATCGCGATTGTCGCCACTCTTACGGTGACGATTGTTGTTTGCGGGCAACTTGTTAACGGCTTCAGTGCTGCGCTGGCGTCGTCGTTGATTCTTGCTCTTCTCGGCCCGGCCATCTGGGCCGGCGCTTACTTGACACAGTCGTTGATGAGGCAGGGTGAGTTTCACGAGGTTTCGTTGATGCGCTCCTATGCCTTCTACAAGCCTGTCTCAGTGTTCGCTCTGTTCGGCTACGTTGCCATCCTCGGATTTGGCGTTGGCATCACCGATGTATCCGGGCTGGCGTGGACCGGCTTCCTTAACCGCTATCTCGACACCATTGTGATTTTCGGAAACTTCTCTGGAATAGTGCTCGGATTCTTCGCGGCAGCCGTTTGGACACTTGTGACATCTTTGCCGCGTGTTCGAAAGCAGGAACGTGAAGTTGCGGCTGTTGATGAACGCCGAAGTGAAATCGCCGGCGTAGAGCTACCGGAGTAGTTTTGAGCGTTTCTGTAGATCAACTTTCGGCTATTTTCGAAGAGCTTTGGCCGATCGACGGCGCCGATTCATGGGACGCCCCTGGCTTTAGCGTTAGTCACCCAACCGAAATCAGCAAGGTTCTAATTTCTGTCGACCTGACCTCTGCAGTTGTTAACGAGGCCTCACACAAGGGCGCGCAACTCATTCTCACCCACCACCCTTTCCTACTTAAGGGCACCGCCGACGTCAACTGGGATAGCGCGAAGGGCAGTGTATTGCAGCAAGCGATCCGCGCCGGTATTTCTGTGTACTCCGCGCACACCAACGCCGATATTGTTCAAGATGGCGTCAGCGACATCTTGGCTAACGCCTTGGGTTTGGCAGACATTCGCCCACTCGTGCCCACCGGCGAAAACGTTGGGCACGGCCGCATCGGTGTGCTATCCAAGTCGTTAACGCTGCAAGAATTTGCCACACGAGTGCTAGATGTTCTGCCTTTCACCGCACGTGGAGTGAGTGTGAGCGGCTATCCAGAACTCGAGGTGTCAACTGTGGCTTTGTGTGCCGGGGCTGGCGATTCGTTTATCTCTAACGCATTTGAGAGTGGCGCTGACGTTTACCTGACCAGCGACCTGCGTCATCACCCTGCCTCAGATGCCATTTCGATTCCGCGCGCAGAGGCACCAATGGCTCTTGTAGACGTTTCGCACTGGGCGGCAGAATCACTTTGGCTCTCTAAAGCGGCTGAGCAGCTTGGTAATAGAGAGCCATCAGTGGAGTTTATGGTTAGTGAGGTGGTCACGGACCCTTGGACGTTCACCATTAATAGAGGAGAACGATGAAGGCAACCCCCGAGCAGCAGTTGCAGATTTTGCGACTTGCAGAACTTGACCAGGAGTTGTCGGTAGGTTCGGCGCAACTTCGTCATCTGCGTGAAGGTGCTGCAATCTCAGAGGTGCGTTCTGAGCTCATCAGGTCTAGTGAGCGCCTTCTTGAAGGCCGAACAGAGCTAGAAAACATCGAATCGGAACTGAAGCGTAGCGAGAGTGACCTCGAACTGGTCGAAAAGCGCATTGCGCAAGACAACGAACGTTTGCTGACCGTCAGCTCGCACAAAGATGCCGACGGCATTGCCCACGAACTTGTATCTCTGAAGGCGCGACTTTCGAATCTCGAAGACGTCGAACTGGAAATCATGGAACGTAAAGACGCTGCCACTGCGACTTTGGAAGCGTTGACCGCTGAGCGTGCAGCCATCTCGGAGCGCCTTTCCATAGCGGAGTCGGCGGCTGAGGCTGAAATGGTAAAACTTCAATCGGGTCTTACTTTGGTGGCAGCGGAACGCAAGACAATTCAGACTTCTCTGCCAGGCGAACTCGTGGAACTTTACGAAAAGAAGGCAAGCCGCGGGGTTGCCGCTGGTCGACTTATTCACCGCGACTGCGATGCCTGTCGAATCGCTCTAACGTCGGCCGCTTACGAAGATGTCATCGCGACCGCCCAAGACGAAATCGCAACCTGCCCTAACTGCCAAGCAATTTTGGTGCGATGACCTACAGTCATCTCATCATTGAAGCCGATGGTGGCTCGCGTGGTAATCCTGGACCATCCGGTTCGGGAGCCGTTGTCATCGATGCTGCTACTGGGTTGGTAATCCGCGAAATCTCATTATTCATCGGCACTGCAACAAATAATGTTGCGGAATACAACGCGCTTAAGGCTGCCGTTTTAGAAGTTCGAAAAATAAACCCAAGTGCCAAGGTGAGCGTTCGCATGGACAGCAAATTGGTAATCGAACAGATGACTGGCAATTGGAAAGTTAAGCACCCGGACATGCGCGCTCTGGTCATTGAAATCCAGGGATTAGTCAGAGATCTTGATATCGACTTCAAATGGATTCCGCGCGAAGAAAACCATCGAGCAGATGCGTTAGCCAATCGGGCCATGGACGAAGAGGGAACGCGCACTGTAGACACTGGAACGGCGCCATTGCACGCTAGCGTTGCCGAGTTCAACACCGAGAAGCCGAGCTCGGTTAGGGCTCCTGGGCATGTAGACGCACCTCTGACGACCATAATCTTGGTAAGGCACGGTAGAACCCACCTAACCGAGAGCAAGAGGATATCAGGTCGCGGGGGAGAGAATCCGCACCTAAGCGAACTTGGCAAAGAAGATGCTCACCGCGTAGCGCAGGCTTTGAAGCAAATCGGAAATTCTGGCCAATACGCTTACCTGAATCCTCCATCTGCCATCATCTCTAGCCCAATTCAACGCACGGTCGATACCGCCAACATCATTGCCAACGAACTGGGTCTTCCAGTAAGCCTCGACGAAGATGTTGCCGAGATTTCTTTCGGCGATTGGGATGGCCACACTAACGAAGAAGTTGCCAAAGCTTGGCCCGAGCAATGGGAAGCTTGGCGTGGGTCTTGGACAGTAGCGCCGCCGAACGGCGAGAGCCTGGTGGAATTCGATGAGCGAGTCATGAGAGCTCGCAAGCGCATCACTCAAGACCACACTGGCAGCACAGTTATTGTCGTGGCCCACGTGATGCCGATACGAGGCTTCACGCGTTACGCCTTTGACGGAGGAATCTCGGCATACTGGGCAACTCAAATTGCCCCATGTTCGATGACCATTCTTAGGCTCTGGGGCGAACAGGCCGTAGAAGTCGTCACTGTCAACGACACCAATCACCTTTAAAACGTTTCTCGCGCCTAGCATCCGTGCTGGTAGCTCATTGCGGTGACGACTAGGCTGGATTTTGGATGGGTCAGCTAGACGATCGCGGCAGCAATGTCGAGGAACGTCCGGGCTCCAAAGAGCATGATGGTGGGTAACACCCACTCGGGGTAACCCGCGAGAAAGTGCAACAGAGAGTAGACCGCCGCGAAAGCGGTAAGGGTGAAAGGGTGGTGTAAGAGACCACCAGCAGTTCGGGCAACCGAGCTGGCTAGGTAAACCTCGTCAGGAGCAAGGTCAGATAGTTGGTGAACAGAGCTGCTCGCTCTAGCCAACGGGTAGACCGCTAGAAGTTGCCGGTAACGGTAACTCCAGATAGATGATCGTCACTTCGAAAGAAGAACAGAACCCGGCGTATCGGCTGACCCGTCCACAAATCAGTCTTCGCGGTTTTTATAGGCCATTGCCGCGGCGCCTAGAATTCCGGCACTGTTTCTGGTGGCAGCAGGGATAATCTCGGTTTTCAATTTCAGCAGCGGCAAATAGTCTTCGTGCTGTTTACTCACTCCGCCACCGACGATGAATAGATCTGGCGAGAATAGACGCTCAAGGGTTTGGTAGTAAGACTGAAGGCGTCCCGCCCACTCTTGCCAGCTAAGGTTTTCTCGCTCTTTGGCCGAGAATGCAGCTACGGTTTCGGCGTCTACGCCGTTGATCTCGAGATGCCCAAGTTCGGCGTTGGGAATCAATTCTCCGTTGAACATTAGAGCAACACCGATACCAGTTCCGAGGGTTGTCAGAATAGTCAGGCCTTTGCGTTTTCGAGCAGCGCCAAACTTAGCCTCGGCTACGCCAGCGGCATCGGCATCGTTGAGCACGTGCACGTGACGCCCCAATCGCTTGGTAAATAGTGCATCTGCATCAAGGCCGATCCAATCGTCGCTGATGTTGGCCGCCGACATCGTCTTTCCGTGCTTCACAACAGCGGGGAAGCAGATTCCCACCTGCAGAGTTTTGCTTCCGCCAAGTTCAGAAATCATTTTGGCAACTGCATCCGCGATGTCTTTAGGTTTTCCACCTTCGGGTGTTTCGTAGCGGATTCGTTCGCCGATCAAGCTCCCCTCCTTCACGTCGACGATTGCGCCCTTAATGCCAGTGCCACCGATGTCGATGCCGATTGCCTTTTTAGCCATGCTGTCTCCCGTTGTTATTGCAGTGTCAATATTTCGTGGCCACTCTCCGTGACCACCAAGGTGTGTTCAAACTGTGCCGTTATGCTCTTGTCGCGCGTGAGAACGGTCCAGCCGTCATCCCACATGTCCCAAAGATGTGTTCCAAGAGTGAGCATCGGTTCAATAGTGAAGACCATGCCC
>JBBAMO010000053.1:0-6220 GCA_040402495.1 Rhodoluna sp. | reverse complement strand
ACCGACTTCGGCGTTTGCAGCACCTCAGATGGCCAGTGTTTCGCCGCGAATGGCACACGATTCGCAGCGAATACAGTGCTTCAAGCCGCACTGACAAACGGCAGCATGTCTTATTGGAAGGGTGCGGTAGAAACAGCGGGAAGCAAGGTGCTTTTCGTAAGCTACTTCGACTACCCATCGACCACTTTTTGCTTTGACTTCGCCACTAATGCCGGCTGTGCCGGATGGGCAGCCTCGACTCGTCTTGTTACTGGAGTTGGTCAGCTAAACACGGATGCTTGGCGCATTTACACGCTAAAAGTTGACCCATTGAGCAACGACTGCATGTGGACCAACGGTGACCTAGGTCAGGGAATCAAACAGTTCACAATTTCGACCGGCGCAACCGGTTGCGCAATCAAAGTGGACACTGTTTCGTATGCTCAATCGGCACTTCAGACTCGACTCGCCTGTTCTTCGAGCGCCGAATCGAGTTTTAGCCGATTCACAATTGGCGGGGCAACTGCTGGCGTAGATTACTCTTCAGCAAAACTAACCATCGTTAAGGCCAACGGGGATGTCGTTGTATCAGCAGGAACGACTTGGTCGGACATCACCTTCAACGCCTCTGGCTATGTGGACCTAACCACCTTGTCTGCCGCCGACGTTGGGCTAGGGGCATCGTTTAAGGTTGCCTACGCAAACCGTTCTGGGTTCACCGACACAACTGGTGCGCTAACAATGCAGCTCTTCAAACATGAACATGAACGAGGTGCTTGCCACGTTGGCAACCGGCATCCTCGGTTCGGATGTTCACCCAAACGACCACGTCAACGCATCGCAGTCTTCGAACGACGTGTTTCCTACCTCGGTGCACGTTGCGGTTACCGCCGCGCTAATCAACGATCTGCTACCTGCACTTGCCTACCTTGCCGATGCGCTTGCCGAAAAGGCCGAGCTTTGGAAGGGCGTAGTTAAGGCTGGTCGCACCCACCTCATGGATGCTACGCCTGTGACTCTTGGCCAGGAGTTTGGTGGCTACGCCGCGCAGATTCGCTACGCCATTGAACGCGTGCAGAGCACCATCGGTCGTGTTGCCGAGGTTCCTCTAGGCGGCACCGCCGTTGGAACCGGCATCAACACCCCAAAGGGTTTCCCGCAAGAGGTTATTCGCCTGCTGGCTGCCGAAACCGGCCTGCCAATCACCGAAGCCCGCGACCACTTCGAAGCACAGGGAGCTCGTGACGCCCTAGTCGAGGCATCCGGTGCACTGCGTGTACTTGCAGTGAGTCTCACCAAGATCAACAACGACCTTCGCTGGATGGGCTCTGGTCCAAACGCTGGTCTTGCCGAACTTCACATTCCCGACCTACAGCCGGGTTCGAGCATCATGCCGGGCAAGGTAAACCCAGTTGTGCCCGAGGCCGTGCTGATGGTTTGCGCGCGAGTTATCGGCAACGATGCCACCGTGGCATGGGCTGGCGCAACAGGAAACTTTGAGCTCAACGTAGCCATCCCGGTTATGGGAAACTCGCTGCTCGAATCGATTCGCTTGCTCTCAAACTCGATGCGTCTGCTAGCCGACAAGACCGTCAAGGGTCTCGAAGCAAACGTCGAGCGCTCTCTTGCACTTGCGGAGTCGAGCCCGTCAATCGTGACCCCGCTCAACAAGTACATCGGCTACGAGGCAGCCGCCAAGATTGCTAAGCACTCGGTAAAAAAGGGAATCACTGTGCGCGAAGCCACCATCGAACTCGGCTACGTGGATGGCGAAAAGCTAACCATGGAGCAGCTCGACAAGGCGCTAGACGTTTTGTCTATGACGCGACCAGCCCAATAGTCGAAGCCAAAAACCCTGCCAGCAGATAAGGCCCCAGCGGAATGGTGCTGGTCACCTTGTAGCGCCCCGTGGCGAGCATGATTAGCGCCAGAACCGTAGCAATACCAAAAGCCAGCGTGAGGGCTGCTACGGGCCACAGCCAGCCAAACCAGCCCAGATTCAGGCAGATCACCGCCATCAGCTTGGCATCGCCCATACCAAGAGCCTGCATTCGGTTGAACGCCAGCCCCACGGCAAACCCACCAAGCATCCAGACCACCGCGATTGCAAGCGGTATCCATTTGCCCACCATCCAACAACTAAGCACTTGGCCGAAAAGAGCCACTGGGATGCCCGGCAACGTAAGACGGTTTGGCAACCTGCGCTCGCGCACATCGATTATCGAAAGTGGCACGGCAACCGCAAGCAGATAAGCCGGGCCAATGAGCGCAACAGCGTGAGCGACATCGATGTTCATGCCAGCGACACTAGTGCGAACTCAAGAAACTTAGGTCAAGTTACTAACAGCCCAGCGCAACGGCTAGTGCTGAGGCTCGACTAGTCGAGCAAGTCGGTAACCAAAGCCGCGATGGCCGAGCGTTCGGTGCGAGTCAAAGTAACGTGGCCGAATAGCGCCTGACCCTTCAGAGCCTCAATCACCGATGCGATGCCGTCGTGGCGACCAACGCGAAGGTTGTCGCGCTGGGCAACATCGTGGGTTAGAACCACCTTTGAGTTTTGCCCGATGCGCGAAAGCACGGTGAGCAGCACGTTGCGCTCGAGAGACTGCGCTTCGTCGACAATCACGAACGAGTCGTGCAGCGAACGGCCGCGAATGTGAGTGAGCGGAAGTACCTCGAGAAGGTTGCGGTCGACGATGTGCTCGATGACTTCTTTCGAAACCAGCGCACCCAAGGTGTCGAAAATCGCTTGACCCCAAGGGCCCATCTTTTCCGACTCGCTGCCAGGAAGGTAGCCGAGCTCTTGCCCACCTACGGCGAATAGCGGGCGGAACACCGTGATGCGCTTGTGCTGGCGACGTTCGAGCACAGCCTCGAGCCCGGCACACAGTGCCAGCGCCGACTTGCCGGTACCAGCGCGGCCACCGAGAGACACGATGCCAACATCAGAGTCGAGCAGAAGGTCGATGGCAAGTCGCTGCTCGGCAGAACGACCGTGCACACCAAAAACATCACGGTCTCCGCGAACCAAGGCAACGCGGTGGTCGGGAGTTACGCGACCAAGTGCGTGTCCTCGCTCCGACGAAATGATTAGTCCAGTGTTCACAGGCATCGAAGCTACATCCGGGTGCTTCATCACTTCGTTGTCGTACAGTTCACTCATTTGGTCAGCGCTCAGAGCCAACTCGGCCTGCCCAGTCCATCCAGAGTCGACAGCGTTGTTGTTGCGATACTCCTCGGCTCGCATGCCGAGAGCGGCAACCTTGACGCGCATCGGTAGGTCTTGCGAAACAACCGTTACATCGAGACCCTCACTCGCCAAGCTGAATGCCACGGCAAGAATGCGGCTGTCGTTATCGCCAAGCTGAAAACCTGCCGGCAGCACCGATTGGTCGATGTGGTTTAGTTCTACGCGCAGGGTTCCGCCGTCGCCAACTTCGATCGGAAAGTCGAGACGTTCGTGTTCGCTGCGCATGTCGTCGAGAAAGCGAAGTGTCTGTCGGGCAAAGAACCCGATCTCTGGGTCGTGGCGCTTCTTCTCGAGTTCGTTGATCACAATGATCGGTATGACCACGTTCTGCTCTTTGAAACGGAACAGCGCTTTAGGGTCTGAAAGCAACACGGATGTGTCGAGCACATATGTTCTGGTTGCTTGTTCGGAGGCTGCTGCATCCGATCCACTTGGCTTTTTGGCTGCCGATTTTGCTGGCGCTGCCTTGGACTCGGTTGCAGTTGCTTTGGCCACCTGTACTCCTCTATTTAGTACTTGAAGCGAGAGTAAACCCGCTACTAGCAACCAAACATTTGCGACACGCCCGAATCACGGTTAAGTAATAAACCGTTTACTTTTGAACTCTAAGAACCGAATCGACGGTTGCGATTTTCAAACGCACGGATGGCGCGCAAAAAGTCGACTCGCCTAAAGTCTGGCCACAGGGCCTCTTCGAAATAGAGCTCCGAGTAGGCGCTTTGCCAAATCAAGAAGTTGCTCACGCGCTGCTCGCCCGATGTTCGAATTACTAGTTCTGGGTCGGGTTGGTTGCCGGTGTACATGTTTTTGCCGATCATCTCGGGAGTCAACTGTTCGGCAAGCGACTCAATTGATGCACCCTTCTTGGCGTGCTTGGTAACAATGGCGCGCATGGCATCGGCGATCTCTTTGCGTCCCCCGTAACCAACGGCAAGGTTGACATGGGTTTTGCCAAGGCCTTTGGTCTTCTTTTCGGCGTCGCGAAGCGAAGCCACAAGTTTCTCTGGCAAACCCTCAGAATCGCCGACCCACTTGATGCTCCAAAGTTTTGCGGCGGCCAGTTCGGATGTGACGCCTTCAATAATCTCTAGCAAATCGTCAAGTTCGCCCGGCTTACGACCAGTCAGATTGTCGGTAGAAAGCAAATAGAGCGTGACAACTTGAATGCCGAGGTCGTCGCACCAACCCAAGAATTCGCGAATCTTGGCGGCGCCCGCGGCGTGGCCATCTTTGGTGGTTGTTGCGCCCTTGCGCTCGGCCCAGCGGCGATTGCCGTCGAGAATCACTCCAACGTGCTTTGGCAGACTCTTTGGCTCGATAACGCGCGAAAGAGATCGCTCGTAGAGACGGTAGATGAGTTTGCGCACAACACAAGGCTACTAACCTTTGACTATGGATGAAAAAGACGCCCCGAAACTAGACGACACACAGTCGATCTACCTGCCAGTTTCTAAGGGCTTCGCTCTTGCCACCGATGATCGTCCGAGTTGGCGCGGTTGGATTCACACCGGCGTTCTGCCGATTGTTATAGCCTGCGGCGTGCTTCTGATTGTTTTTGCAAACGGCGGCGCAGCCGGCAAGGTGTCGGCATCGGTGTTCTTTGCTTCGTCGTTCTTGTTATTCGGCAACTCGGCGCTATACCACCGCTTCAACTGGCGCCCGAGCATAAAGCTGGCTCTCAAGAGAATCGATCACGCCAACATCGTTCTTCTCATCGCAGGCTCTTACACACCGATGACCATGCTTGCGCTTCCGGCCGAAAAGGGTCTTCCGCTTCTGATTGCCATCTGGATTACGGCAATAGCCGGAATGGCTTTTCGAGTGTTTTGGCTGCACGCTCCGCGATGGCTTTATGTGGGTATCTACATCGCTATGGGTTGCGCGGCATTTATCTATGTGCAGGACTTCTTCGCGGCCAATGTTTGGATGATGTCGCTGATTATCGCTGGAGGCGTGTTCTACATTGGTGGCGCTGTGGTTTACGCGCTAAAGCGACCAAACCCGTTTCCGAAGCACTTCGGCTTTCACGAGATTTTTCATGCCTGCACCGTGGTGGCATTCCTATGCCACTGGACAGCAGCGCTACTAATCAGCCTTTATCCGCTTAGCGGCAGCCTTGGTGGTTGATGCAGCAGCAGCCTGCTCAGCATCGAGCTTCTCTTGAATCTCAGCGCGGTAGCGAACTCGGCGAACTCGACGAACCATGTCAAAAATAATTAGCACGGCTGAACCTGCCACAAAGAATGTCAGGATGAACCCAATAGTCCCTGGGCTGTAGAAGGTATTGGCCGGGTCGTTGGCCTTTTCGGTGTCGGTTTCCAGCAGCCAAAGCATCAGAGTGTTCATGGTTCAATTATCCGCCTAAGGTCACTCTGGATTAACCTTGATTCAAATGACGAAAACTTTCGACAGCGATTTAATGGCAAGCCGATACGGCAAGAAGCCAGCAAAAAACAGCCGCCTGCGCATATCCATTGCAGCAGCGCTCATGCTGGCGATTTTTCTAGTCTGGGCTGCGTCGGCGACCATCTTTGCCCCGCCGACCGTGAAGGCGTCGGTTGCCGGTTATGAGATTGTCGACTCAGCGCACACCACCATCCGCTTCACAGTAGACAAACCCGCCAACAAAGATGCCGTCTGCGCCGCCCGCGTGCTGAACAAGGCCTACAGCGTGGTGGGATACCGCGAGATTTTGGTGGCGGCTTCGGTCGACGAAAACAAGGTTTTGAGCACGTCCGTAAACACCACCGAGGCTGGCGTAACAGGTTTGGTTGACCACTGCTGGCTCAAGTAAACTTGAAGCCTGCTCGGTAGATTCTGCCGAGTACTTTTATTTATCCTTAGGGGCAAAGTTATGTCTGAAGCACAGCCAACCTGGCTAACGCAAGAGGCTTACGATCGCATGCTTGCCGAACTCGAGCAGCTGATGACCGAAGGCGCACGGCGGCCTACCAGCCCCATACTCCGGGCGCGTTGCTCCAAACTACGACC
>JBBAMO010000052.1:0-6371 GCA_040402495.1 Rhodoluna sp. | reverse complement strand
TCGAGGGCGTCGCCATCAAACTGGTTGCTGATTACGAAGGCTGACTTAACCGAACTTTGCAATTCGCGTAACTCTTTCGTTCATTGGTTTCTTTGCACTCCTATTTGCCATTGGTCTAATCAACAAGGGTTGGGTCATCTGGATTGTGACCCTGCCGTTTGTGGGCACCGTGATTTCTTGGGCACTGATCGCCTACGCTTTCTTCTTTTTGGTGCTGGCGGTTGACGCCCTTCGTCTCTCGCGCATCGGGCGCCTCTTCAACCGCGATAAGTGGATTGCATTTGGCGCGTTTGTGCTTGTTGCGATTCTGGGCACCAGTGGTATTTCTTACGCTGGCAACTTCGTTGGTGCGGGCACCGGTGCCATTGGCTCAATCTTCAATCAGTCGGGTTTCACCGCGCCAATCGATGGCCGCTACAACATCATGTTGCTTGGCTCGGATGCTGGCCGTGACCGCTTTGGTGTTCGCCCAGACTCCATCTCGGTTGTCAGCATCGATGCAGCCACCGGCAAGGCCGTGACCATCTCGATTCCCCGCAACCTGCAGCGCGCGCCATTTAGCGCGGGTTCGCCAATGTGGAAGGTTTATCCAAACGGCTGGTCTTGCGGTGTTGAGTGTCTTATCAATGCGATTTACAAAGATGTCATGGACAACCACCAAGACCTCTACCCGCATGCCACCAAGCAGGGCAGCAATCCTGGTATCGAAGCCACCCGCGACGCTGTTGAAGGCGTGACTGGGCTCAAGATTCAGTCTTACGTGCAAATCGACATGTCTGGCTTCTCAAAACTTGTCGATGCTCTTGGAGGCGTAGACGTTATCGTCAAAACCGACCTGCCTATTGGTGGGCAACGCGACGATGCCTCGGATGCTCGCGAGTGGCTGCGTGCCAGCGACCAGCCGCAACACCTCGATGGCTATCACGCACTTTGGTATGGCCGCTCTCGTCACCTCACCAGCGACTACGACCGAATGGCGCGTCAGCACGAAATCGAAGCTGCGATTCTCAAGCAGATGGACCCTGCAACCGTGCTTACTCGATTCGAGCAAATCGCCAAGGCCAGCAAAGACCTGATTTACACCGACATCCCTAGCGGAATGCTTGCCGTGTATGTAGATCTTGCTCAAAAAGCTAGAAAAATCGGCATCAAGTCGCTTGCGCTGGTGCCAAAGAATGGCTTCGAACCAGACGTGCCAAATTACGACAAGATTCACGAAGCGGTTCGCGTTTTCGTTGCCAAAGGTAAACTTTGACCGTGGCGTTTAGTTTGATTTCGGGCGCTTCAAGACCAGAGGAGACTCCGTGAGCCTTGCAGAATATGCAGAGAAGCACGGCCTTAAGCGCGTTGGTGCTCGCCCAAAGTTTGGCGAGT
Source organism: Rhodoluna sp. (assembly GCA_040402495.1). Taxonomy (GTDB): domain Bacteria; phylum Actinomycetota; class Actinomycetes; order Actinomycetales; family Microbacteriaceae; genus Rhodoluna. The sequence continues at coordinate 4,997 of JBBAMO010000052.1, read as the reverse complement.
ACATCAAAGATTCTTGGCGTCGATTTGGCTTCGCCTGGACGCTCTCTTCTTTCACCAATGAAGCCTCGGATGCGCGCACGCGCCTGGGCAAGTGGTGGACCTTCCTTTTGCCTGCGATCCAGGCAGGCACCTACGGCCTGATTTTTGGGTTGATTCTTGGCTCCAACCGTCCCGAAAACTATCTGGCGTTTTTGTTCACCGGAGTCTTTTTGTTCACCTTTATGAGCGGCGCTCTTTCGAGCGGATCTTCCGCCATCACCGGCAATGCTGGTTTGGTAAATAGCCTGTCGTTTCCGCGAGTGCTGCTTCCAATTTCTGCGGTAATCCGACAGTTTCTAAACTTTTGGCCTTCATTGATTCTGCTGGCCATCACGCTGCTGGTTACTAAGAACTGGCCAACCTGGAACTGGTTGCTTGAAATCGTTGTGGTTCTTCTCATGTCGATGTTTGCCACCGGCCTTGGTATTTTTGCAGCCCGAGTCAACGCACAGATGCGCGATCTCGGAAAGTTGATTCCGTTCTTCACACGAATTTTGTTTTACATCAGCGGCGTTTTCTTCGTAACCGAAAAGATCTTTGCCCACTATCCACTGATCTTGCAGATCGCCACTTTCAATCCCTTCTACGACTACATCCAGCTTTCTCGCGGGCTGTTGGTGAATGGCTACGAGCCGAGCGCCAGCCTTTGGATCAACTGCATCGTATGGGCGATTTTGATGCCTGTGGTTGGCGTGATTTATTTCTGGAAAGCAGAAGAGGTGTATGGCCGTGACCTCTAGCACCAAAAAGAAAGCCGTAATCGACGACCGTAGACCGGTTGTAGTAATCGACGGCGTCGACGTTATCTATCGAGTTTTTGCCAGCGGAAAAGCAGCAACCAAGGCCTCCGTAGGAAACAAGCGCATGGCGAAGAAGCTCAAGGTGCGCGAAGTGCACGCGGTGAAAAACGTCTCATTCGTGGTTTACGAGGGCGAGACTGTCGGCATCATCGGCACCAACGGTTCGGGCAAGTCCAGCCTGTTGCGTGCAGTTGCGGGGCTAACATCCGTGAATAACGGGTCGATTTACTCTTCGGCTCGCCCTGTGCTTTTGGGTGTTGGAGCTGTTTTGTTGCCAGCCCTATCGGGCCTCAAGAACATCATTCTCGGCGGACTTGCTATGGGTTATTCACGTGCAGAGGTCGAAGAGCTTTCGCCTTCGATCATCGAGTTTGCCGGCCTTGAGGAGTTCATCGACCTACCGATGCGCACCTACTCGAGCGGTATGTCTGCTCGCCTGAGATTCAGTATCGCTGCCTCTCGCAATCACGATATCTTGATTATCGACGAGGCTCTTTCGGTGGGCGACCAGCAGTTTAGAAAGCGCTCCGAGGCTCGCATGCGCGAGATGCGCCAGACCGCCGGCACAGTGTTTTTAGTTAGCCACAGCATGCAGTCGATTCTCGACACCTGCAGTCGCGTGATTTGGCTTGAGAAGGGTGTTCTTCGCATGGATGGCGACCCGGCCGAGGTGTGCGCCGCCTACAACGAATACACCGGCGTAAAGCGGGTAGAAGACTAAGCATGGCTTCGCCCAATGCGCATCCTCCGGTAAGCGTCATCTTGCCGGTGCTAAACGAAGAACACCACCTTCAATCAGCCGTCGATTCGGTGTTGGCACAAAACTATGCGGGCCAGCTCGAAGTGCTCATTGCTCTCGGCCCTTCCAAAGACAAAACCGATACGGTGGCGCAAGCGATTGCAAAGGCAGATGCTCGTGTGCGATTGGTTCCAAACCCCGATGGTCGCACCACCGTTGGCATGAACAAGTGCATTGAGTTGGCAAAACACGATTATGTGGTTCGCGTTGACGCTCACAGTGAGTTGCCCGAAAGCTACATAAGCCGTGGCATCGAGATTCTTCTTGAGGTTGGTGCAGACGAACTCGGCGGCATTATGGACGCAAAGGGGCGCTCAGCTTTTCAAAAGGCTGTGGCTTGGGCATACACCAGCCGCTTTGGTGTTGGCGGCGCTTCATACCACGTGGGTGGCGAGGCGGGCGAGGCAGAGTCGGCCTACATGGGCATCTTCAAAAAATCTGCTCTCATCCGTGTCAATGGCTACGACGAAACCATCGTTCGCGGAGAGGACTGGAACCTAGCCCAGCGCATTAAGGCAGCTGGTGGCTTGGTGTGGTTTACGCCCGAACTTCGAGTAACGTACTGGCCACGCGGGCGTTTCGATCGTCTTGTCAAGCAGTTTTGGTCGACTGGAGTTTGGCGCGGCGACCTGACCCGTCGCGACATTAAAGGCGCTTCCATTCGCTACTTTGCACCACCGGTTTTGGTGCTCGGTCTGGTCTCAGGTTTGGTTGCGCTGGCCGCTGGTAACGTGCTCGGTGTTGTGCCCCTGGCTGGCTATTTGGCTGCAGTTGCAGCGCTGGCCGTTACCTCCGGAGGGCTAAGCCTCAAGTCGAGAGTCGCACTTATGGTGGCACTGCCAACCATCCACCTCTCGTGGGGTGCTGGCTTTATCTTTGGTTTTTTGCGCGGCGCAACTAAGACAATCGACCGAAGCCGCGTGGCCGGATGAAAATCGCCGACCTATCCAAGATGCTCTCGCCAACGCGAGTGATTGGCGCTCTTCGCCGCCGCGCGCAGCACGCTGGAGTCGGTCGCCACTATCGCCCGGGTGAAGCACCTGTTGATTCGAACCTGGCACTGTTCGAATCTTTTCAAGGCCGAAATGTTGGCGACAACCCGCTAGACGTTTACATAGAACTGCGCGCTCGCAAACCCGAGCTAAAGATTTACTGGGCTGTTGTCGAAGGCATCGATGCACCGGCGGGAGCCCTGCCAGTGCTTTGGGGTAGCCCCGAGTGGTTGAGGTTGCTTGCCACCGCCAAGTATTTGGTGAACAACGCAAACTTTCCTTGGTTCTTTCGCAAGGCTCCGGGTCAGGTGTATCTCCAAACCTGGCACGGCACTCCTTTGAAGCGACTCGGTCGTGATGTGCCTGGCGTATCACTCACCGTTGGCTATCAAGCCACCATGGAGCGCGAAGCAAAGAGTTGGGATTATCTGGTTGCCCCAAACAAGTTTTTCGCCGACGTTTTTCCAAAGTCTTTTGCATACGAAGGCAAGACCATCCTCACCGGCTACCCGCGCAACGACCGCCTAAGCACCACCGATGCCGCCACGCGGCAGAGCATCCGTGAGAAGTTCGGCGTCGCCGACCCCGCAACAAAGCTTGTGATGTACGCACCAACCTGGCGCGATTACAAGCGCACGGCAGGCGGAAACTGGGATGCCGTAAGTTACCTAGACCCACAGATTCAGCTGCCAGATGGTTTTCGTTTGCTGTTTCGCGGGCACCACAACACCATCGATGCTCACAGCGCCAAGATTGCCGGCAATGCAATCGATGCCACCGAGTACCCGGATGTCACCGAACTTTACATTGCAGCCGACGTTCTGATCACCGACTATTCGTCGACCATGTTCGACTTCAGTGTCACCGGCAAGCCGATTCTTTTCTTGGCCCCCGACATCGAGCGCTATCGCTCCGAACGCGGCTTCTATCTCGACTACGAGACCGAGGTTCCTGGTCCGATTCTTCATTCCAACTCGGATGTTGTCGACGCCCTTCGCAACCTTGGCCAACTGACAATTGCTTTTGCCCCCAAGTATTCGGCTTGGCAAGCAAAGTTCAACTCTCTCGAAGATGGTCACTCGGCGAAACGCGTGGTCGACATTGTCTGGGGCAATTAACAAGTTTTCTTAAGGCTCCTTTGAGCGGGCCAAAGTTACGCTTAAAACAGCACATTTGGTGCGTCTTTTTGGCGTTCCCGATGTGATTTATCGCGAGAGAAGGCGCTATGAAAAAGTTGTTCGCAGCAGCAATAGTTTTTGCAACGGCGGTGACCCTCACCGGTTGCTCAATTTTTTATCCGCACTGGGGCGAAACCGCGTCGCCAAGCGATTCGGCAACGCCATCTGAAAGCGCAACAGCCGAGCCAACGCCATCTGAGAGCGCCAGCCCAACCGCCAAGCCAAAGCAACCAGTCTCGGTTGAGATTCTGCAGTCCAATGCCGACTCGGGCACCGCTCTGATCACCGTTATCGCGCAAGCGTCCGGAATCTCGGAAGATGGCGGTGTCTGCAGTTTGACCGTGGTGCAGGGAAGCACCACCAAGTCGATTTCGGCCAAGGCTGAGAGCAATGTGACCGACACCCAGTGCTTCCCGCTGAATCTTTCTATCGTTGGATTGGCCCCTGGAGATGCCACGTTCACGGTTAGTTACGCATCGGATGGTTACACCGGCAAGTCAATGCCCCTGACCATAGTCGTGCCCTAACCGATGATTCGAGCGCTAACTAAGTTCACTTCGGCCGCAGCGGCATTGCTGTTGGCCGTTGTGGGCTTTGTTGCGCTTCAAACTCCTCAGTCGGCCGACGCCGCTCTCTCCGGCAAGATGTTCGACCCCGGCCTGATCATCTCCGATAGCGTGTTCTACGACTTCGGCACCATGACCGTCGAAGACATTCAACGTTTTCTCGATAGCAAGGTTGAAACCTGCAAAGCCTCCAGCTCGGGCCCTACTTGCCTGCGCTACTACAAGATGGACACTCAGGCCAAAGCTGGCGAAGATGGTCGCTGCAGCGCTCTGCCGGCAAAGACCAACCAGAGTGCGGCGCAAATCATCTTTGATGTTGCCAACGCCTGCAAAATCAATCCACGCGTTTTGATCGTGATTCTGCAAAAAGAGCAGGGTCTCATCCAGGCGGCCAATCCAACGCCATACATGTATCGGGCTGCACTTGGCTACGGATGCCCAGACTCGCAGCCAGCCATCTGTGGCAAGGGTTCGACCATCACAGGTCTGTTCAATCAGCTCTACCGTGCTGCCGGGCAACTGCAGTGGTACGGCGACCCTCGCGGATCGTTCACCTATCTAAAGGTGGGCGCTTGTTCTTGAGTCAATGAAGGCTCAACGATGTCTTCGCGGAACACGTTTTG
>JBBAMO010000051.1:0-6448 GCA_040402495.1 Rhodoluna sp. | reverse complement strand
GACGTAACCCCACTGAGCCTCGGAATCGAGACCAAGGGTGGCATCATGACCAAGCTGATCGAGCGCAACACCGCGATTCCAACCAAGCGTTCGGAAACCTTCACTACCGCCGACGACAACCAGCCATCGGTGAGCATCCAGGTTTACCAGGGCGAGCGCGAGTTCACCCGCGACAACAAGTCGCTGGGCAACTTTGAGCTAACCGGAATCGCACCAGCCCCTCGCGGAATTCCTCAGGTTGAAGTCACCTTCGACATCGATGCCAACGGCATTGTGCACGTGTCTGCCAAAGACAAGGGCACTGGCAAAGAGCAGTCGATGACCATCACCGGTGGCTCAAGCTTGCCTAAGGAAGACATCGAGCGCATGGTTCGCGAAGCCGAAGAGCACGCAGCCGAAGACAAGAAGCGTCGCGAAGAGCAAGAAGATCGCAACACCGGCGAGCAGTTGGTGTACCAGATCGAGAAGCTCATCAAAGAAAACGACGAGAAGCTACCTGAAGATGTGAAGACCGAGGTTCAGGCCGACGTTGACGCACTCAAGACGGCGCTCGCCGGCGACGACATCGATGCTGTCAAGGCAGCCATCTCGAAGCTAAACGAGTCTCAGCAAAAGCTGGGCGAGGCAATCTATGCCAACGCTCAGACCGAAGAGGCTCCTGCGGCAGACGCAACATCTGACGAAGATGTTGTAGACGCAGAGGTAGTAGACGACGAGGACGACAAGAAATAATGTCTGACGAGTTCGACAACAACGAGGCAGCGGCTCAGGGCGAAAACCCTGATGCCGCGGCTTCGGCCGACGCCAACGCGCCGGTTGACCCGCTAGACGCAGAACTGGCCGACCTGGTTGAAGAAACCGGACCGATCAGCAAGGAGGCCGAGCTGCTTGCCGACCTTCAGCGCCTGCAGGCCGAGTTTGTAAACTACAAGGCTCGAGTGGAGCGCGACCGTGATGTTTCGCGTAACGCAGCCATTGCCGAAGTGCTTCGTTCGTTCTTGCCTGCACTCGACGACCTGTCGCGTGCCGAGGCACACGGCGATCTGGAGGGTTCACCCTTTGCCGCCGTGGTTGCCAAGTTGCGCGCTGCCGGCGACAAGTTTGGGCTGAAGCCGTTTGGTGCCAAGGGCGACAAGTTCGACCCAGAAGTGCACGACGCACTGATTCAAACCCCATCGGCCGAAGTTACCGAAAACACGGTTGCCGACGTTGTTGAAAGTGGCTACATGGTTGGCGAGCGTTTGCTTCGCCCAGCCAAGGTTGCTGTTTCAATTCCTGCGGAAGGTTAGTTATGGCAAGTCAGGATTGGCTAGAGAAAGACTTTTACAAGATTCTCGGTGTTGCCAAAGATGTTTCTGACGCCGAGCTAAAAAAGGTTTACCGCAAGTTGGCTCGCAAGTATCACCCTGACTCAAATCAGGGTGATGCTAAAGCTGAGGCTAAGTTCAAAGAAATCAGCGAAGCCTTCAGTGTGCTCAGCGACAAAGAGCAGCGCAAAGAATACGACGCCTTCAGAGCCATGGGTTCTGGCGCACGCTTCACCGGTGGCCCTGGTGGCGCAGGTGGGTTTTCGGGTGGCGGTTTTCCGGGCGGCTTCCCTGGAGCTGGCGCGGGTGGCTTCGAAGATGTCTTCGCCGATCTATTCGGCGGTGGCGGTCGTGGCCGCGGAGGGTTTGGTCCGCAGCGCGGAGCCGACCTAGCCATGAACACCACGGTGGACTTTATCGACAGCATCCACGGCGCAAGCATCAAGATGCGTCTAGGTGCCGGCGAACCAACCACCGTGAAGATTCCGGCGGGCATCATGGACGGCCAGAAGGTAAAGCTTCGTGGCAAGGGTCAGCAGTCGCCTAACGGCGGCGAAAGCGGCGACCTCATCGTTACCGTAACCGTCAAACCTCACCCTGTATTTACTCGCGATGGCAACAACCTTCGCGTTTCGGTGCCGGTCACGTTTGTGGAGGCAGTGCTTGGTGCAACCATCCTGGTGCCAACTCTTGGTGGCGAACCGGTTCGTTTGAAGGTGGCCCCTGGCACACCAAACGGTCGCGTTTTGCGAGTGAAGGGCAAGGGCGTGCAGTCGGCAAAGGGCGAGGGCGATTTGCTTGCCACCGTCGACATCGCCGTGCCATCGCAAGTGAACGAAAAAGCCAAGAAGGCGCTCGAAGAATTCGACGCCCAACTTCCAGATGAAGACCCACGCGAAGACCTACTAAACCGCGCTGGTCTGCTCTAACCTAAAACTAATTCTGCAGAGAGGACGGCCATGGAAGACATCAACGAAAACACGCCGATGTTTGTCATCTCTGTGGCCGCCGAACTTGCTGTGATGCACCCACAAACCTTGCGCCAGTACGACCGCATGGGTTTGGTGGTGCCAACTCGCACCGGTGGCGGTGGGCGTCGCTACACCATGCGCAACGTTGTGCAGCTGCGCGAGATAGCCAAGCTCTCTAGCGAAGGCGTGAGTCTTGAGGGCATTCGTCGAGTGATCGAACTCGAAAACCAGAACGCCGAGCTAAAGCAGCGCGTGCGCGACCTCGAAGCAACACTGGCAAACGAACTCATGACCCGTCCAGGCAACCGAGTGTTTGCAGCCGGCGACCAGGGAGTCGAATCTCTTTCGGTTGGGCAGCGCCCAGCGAAGCGAACATCCATGGTGCTTTGGAGGGCTCGGTAATTTGAAAAATCGTTCATAAAGCGAACACTTGACGGCTAAAAATGCCCACTCAGGTCTAAACTTTTTGCATGTCTAATAACAATGCAGAAAATCGTTCGTACGGCCAGGGTGCTCAGGGTGAAAGCACCCCACAGCAGCGCACCAAGGTTAGTTTCTGGACCAAATTCCGATACAGTTTCGATAACTCGATTGCCAAACCCGGCGCTTTTGTCTTCTACCTGGTTTTCTCTTTACTTATCTTCTCGGTGCTGTTGGTTGTTATCAGGTACGCCCTTTACGCTGTGCCATTCCTGCTTCCCGCAGACACGGTGCCTCTAGCCCCAATTGGTTTCGAAACTTTCTGGGATCGATTTTCAGCATTAACAGGTGCTGGCGTGCAGCCCACCTGGGCCGATCGAATTGTCTCAGTCTTCAACTGGGCAGTCACAATCAGCATCGCCGCCACAGTCACCGCCTTCGTTGTTGCAGCACTAAACCGAGGCATCGATCGCCTGCGCAAGGGTAAGAGCCCAATCATCGACAACGGTCACACCCTGATTCTCGGCTGGTCAAACCGTGTCTTCCCAATCTTGAAAGAACTCGCAATCGCCAACTCAAACGTGCGTGGCGCCACCGTGGTGATTTTCTCGGACCAAGAGCGTGAGTTCATGGAAGACGAGATTGAATCTCGTGCCGAAGGCTTGGGCAAACTTAAGGTTGTTACTAGAACCGGCGACCCAACCAACCCAGCAGACCTAAAGCGCGTCAATGTTTCAAGCGCTAAGTCGGTAATAATCTTGGATGCCGACGAATCTGGCGATGCAACGGTTGTTTCAACCGTTCTTGCTGTGAAGGCTGTAAACACCAACCCAGCACTAAAAATCGTTGCTGAGCTAGACGACGCCAACACCGCTGAGGCGCTTTCAAACGCAACCAACGGGCAGGTCATACCAGTGCGCTCGCACGATGTAATCGCGCGCGTTACCGCACAGGCCAGCCGTCAGCCAGGACTTGCTGCCGTGGCTCTCGACTTGCTCGACTTTGATGGCGACGAAATCTACTTCCAGAGCGTTCCTGCTCTTGATGGAAAAACCTACAAGGATGCCGTGCTGTCGTTCAACACTGCGTCGATCATTGGTTTGGTTGGCCCGGATGGCAAGACCCAGCTCAACCCGAAGGCCGCCACCAAGATCAAGGCTGGCTCGAAGGTTATTGCCATTGCCGAAGACGACGACAAGGTTGTTTTCACCGGCGTAAGCGATGCAGTTGCAGCCCGCAAGGTTGGCGCACGCAAGGCCATCTCACGCAAGCCTGAGCACCTTTTGGTTATCGGCTGGTCTTCGATGGGTCGTTCGGTTTTGACCGAACTTGCAACCTTCCTGCCTAAGGGTTCAAGCGTGCACATCGTTGCGCAGAGCAAGTATGTTGCAGTTGAAGAGTTGAAGAACCTCAAGTTTGGTGCCGTCAAGGTTAGCCACGCATCGGTGTCTGGCGACATCGATGAGTTGATTGCGGCGGCTTCGGCCAAGCGCTACGACGAAGTGATTGTGCTTGGTTACCGCGAGGCCATCACCGAGTCAGAAGCCGACGCACAAACCATGCTCACCATGCTTCAGATGAACCAGTTGTTTGAGCAGCAGGGCAACGGCGTTGAGCCAACCCGTTTGGTTGCCGAAATTCTCGACTCGCGAAAGGCCGAGCTAGCTCGCGTTGCTGCAGTTGACGACCTAGTGGTCAGCGACAACTTGGCTGCTCTGTTGATTGCTCAGGTTTCTGAGAACCCAGCACTGGCTCCGGTCTTCGACGACCTCTTCGATGCTGCGGGCGCTGCCATCAATGTGAAGCCAATCGAGCACTACGTGCCACTTGGCAAGTCGATCAGCTTCGGCGAGCTTGTTGCAATCGCTTCGGCGGCACACGGTGAGTCGGCAATCGGCTACCGCGTGGCAGCCGAGTCGCGCGACGACGCTTCGACCGGTGTTCGCTTGAACCCAGAGAAGAACTCGCAGTTTGTTCCTGCAGCCGGCGATGGCCTGATTGTCATCGGCGACGTAGAGTAAATCAAATGTTGTTAACAGCGGCCAGTGTCCAGGAGGAGCTGGCCGCTGTTGCATCTCGCGACGATTCCAAGTTTCTGAGCGGCTTCTTCAAAACCGGCCCTGGTCAGTACGGCGAGGGCGACGTGTTCATCGGTGTGCGCGTGCCCGACACCCGTCGCGTGGCCAAGCACTACCGAGAGCTGCCGCTAGAAGAGATTTACGACCTGCTCGAATCTGAAGTGCACGAACATCGCCTGGCCGGGTTGGTCATTCTGACGGAGCGTTTTAAGCGCGCCAAGACCGATCGCTTGCGCGGCGAGCTTTTCGATTTCTACCTCGATGCTGCGCTGCGTGGCCGCGTGAACAACTGGGATCTGGTGGATGTGACCGCGCCAACCTTTGGCGAGCACCTGGTGAAGCATCCTCGCAAAACGCTGATTCTCAACCTCGCTCGTAGCGAGGTGTTGTGGGAGCGCCGCCTGGCGATGATGTTTACGTTCGCCAACATCCGTGCCCACGACTTTGGTGTTCCGCAACACATCGCCATGATTCTGTTGAACGACAAACACGACCTCATTCACAAGGCGGTCGGCTGGATGCTGCGCGAGCTGGGCAACCGCGACATCGAAGTGCTGCGAGGGTTCTTGGCTAAACACCACACCAAGATGCCGCGCACCATGCTGCGTTACGCCATCGAAAAGCTCGAGCCGGCCGAGCGCGCGCGTTGGATGGCTAAGAAGTTATAAACACATCCGTTTTGTGCTTGACATCGTGCTTTGTGTGGATCGTATTATTTAAACGTGCGACGGCAATAGTCTCGCAAAGTGAGCTCGGCAGCCTTCCGGACGGTCGGTGAGCCGGGTTTCGCGTTTAATGATTAGTTGTCTCGTTATCTGCTAACAATGAGCCCAACTGCGACTTCCAGACTCCTCCCCTTCCTAGACACCAAGCAACCGCATCGGCTATCCATAAAAGTGGCTCTTCGTGCCTAGCCTTGAACTCAAAAGTGATCTCCCCCTTGTCTGCCGAGATGTTGTGCCGGTTGAGAGTTGCCCGATCAGAACGAAAAGTCGTCTCATCCAACTCAAGAACAAATTTGCTAACTAGAAAATCGTCCGCAAGCAAAAGAAGAGCCTCGAGCGCAGTTTGTCGCGCACTCCGATGTTCTTGGCCGCCTATCTCTACCTTGATTGCTTTGCAGCCCAGCCTTCGGAATTGGCTCAGTAAGTATTTTCTTCTCGAGTCGCTCTCTTTCACGAAATGAATCGACCTCTGCCCTGACAAAACATGCGTCTTGAGCGCCTTGCGCATGCGAGTGGTGTTTGTTAGAGGAACCAGGTGGCCAACCAAAATGTAGTTCTTGGAGAAGGACTCATCGATGAAAAGGGCATGCACTCAAAAAGGCTAGACAGTCAAAGAGGCGGCAAATACTTATGCACAGAAACTAGTCGAGGGTGACAACCACCGGCACGTGATCGCTCGGGCCTTCGCCCTTGCGCTCGTCGCGCACAATCTCGGCGTCGGTCACGCGTTCTGCGAAAGCATCTGAGCCGAGAATAAAGTCGATGCGCATTCCCTCGTTCTTCGGAAAGCGCAGTTGCTGGTAGTCCCAGTAGGTGTAGCCGGTGGGGATGCGCTCGCGCACCGAATCGATGAAGCCGATCTGCTCGAAGGCCTCAAACGCCTGGCGCTCGGGCCATAGGCCACTAGGCGAATTCTCCTGATGCCTGCAGGCAGGCAACCCTCCAAG
>JBBAMO010000050.1:0-6654 GCA_040402495.1 Rhodoluna sp. | reverse complement strand
GAACCTCACCATTAGCGACGGACTGGTAGATGTGCCAGACGTTCGAAACTACTCGCTCACCGAAGCGCGTTCGGCACTTGCAGCAAGCGGTTTGTTGATTGTGATTGGCACCAACGACGCCTGCACCGGCAGCCCTCAGGGCACCACGGTTGTTGACCAGTCGATTCTGCCTGGAACCGCTCTTCCTGGCAGCAGCATCACGCTGTTTGTTAGCTGCGCTCCCTAGAGACGAACCATTGGGCTAAGGCCCTTGGCGCGCTCGGCGGCGCCCTTTAGTCCGATTGATTCCAGCCAGTTGCCAAGCATGCGGTAGCCATCTTGGGTTAGAACGCTTTCTGGGTGGTACTGAACGCCATAAATCGGCTTGGATGCGTGGCGCAACCCCATGATTACCCCGCCAGGCGTTGTCTCTGTTGGCGCAGTGCGTGCGGTGATAATCAGATCTTCAGGCACGGTCGAATCGACCACTGCGAGTGAGTGGTAGCGGGTGGCAACGAATGGGTTTGCCACGTTGCCAAAAATCAGTGAATCGTCGTGTTCAACCAACGATGTCTTGCCGTGCATTAGTTCTTCGGCTTGACGCACGGTTGCGCCCATAGCCTCGGCTATGGCCTGATGACCAAGGCAAACTCCAAAGACTGGAAGTTCGTGTTCGAGTGCGTACTTGACCACCGAGACGCTCAGACCCGCATCGGCTGGAGTGCCTGGGCCCGGAGAAATCAGCACAGCATCGTAGTTTTTCAACAGTTCTGGCAGTTGAGCTTGGGTCACGACATCGTTGCGCAACACCTCTGTTTCGGCGCCTAGCTGCTGCAGGTAGCCGTTGAGTGTGTAAACGAACGAGTCGTAATTATCTAAAACGAGAATCTTGGTCATGACCACTTAAGCGTAACCTGTGCGTACAATTGCACCATGTCTGAAATCAACGCTAAAAAGAAGCCAGCAAAAGTTCGCGAGCAGAAAGTTGTTCGCGACGATCTACCAAACCCGGTCTGGTTCAAGCCAGTGATGTTTGGGTTCATGCTGCTCGGTCTTGCATGGATCTTGTTGTTCTACATCTCTGGCGCACAGCTGCCTCTAGGCGCTGCAGCCGGAGCGCTAAACATTGGCAACGGAAACATTCTGGTTGGATTCGGAATCTTCATCGTTGGCTTTGTAATGGCAACTCGCTGGAAGTAACCAGCCCCAAGAATTGCAAAAACCCTCAGTCGAAAGGCTGGGGGTTTTTCTTATGCCAAGAAGCTGGTTGCCTTTAGGTACGAGATAACTACCAAGGCCACAGCGATTGCTATCAGGCCGAGGTTCTGCTGCTGGGTTTGCGTGGAGAGGCGAGTCTTTGAGTACAAGAAAGCAACCGCTGCACCAATCGCGAGCCCGCCCACATGTGCCTGCCACGAAACGCCTGGGTTGATGAATGTGAAAACCAAGTTGATGGCAATAACACCGGCCATGCTGCCAGGGTTGGCACCCAAAGTGCGCAGCACCACAAAGTAGGCGCCCATCAGGCCGAACACACCACCAGAGGCGCCAAGCACTCCACCGACTGGGTCACCAAATACCAGCACGGCAACGGATCCGCCAAAAAGCGAAAGCATGTAAAGCGCAGTAAAGCGACGAGCGCCAAGCATTGGCTCTAGCAGGTTGCCAAGGATGTAAAGCGTGTACATGTTTAGCGCGATGTGGAAAATGCTGGTTGGGTCTCCAGCCAAATTGTCGCTGTGAGCAAAGCCCGCCGTGATCATTCGCCACGGTTCGGACAGAGTGGCCATCGGTGTGTAATAAAGCCAATCGGTCAGGGCACCCGAGGATGAAACTTGGCCAAGATAGACCAACACGTTGATAAAAATCAGCGTGCGAGTTGCAACCCCGGTTGACCTAAACAAATTGTTGATTCCGATGTTGTGCTTTAAGCGCGTTCGATTTTGATGGTCTCGATGATTACTTCGGCGAGCGGGCGGTCTTGAGCGCCAGTCTCGACGTTGCCAATCTTGTCGACAACCTTCTTGCTCTCTTCGTCGGCAACTTCACCAAAGATGGTGTGCTTGCCCCAAAGCCACTCGGTTGGAGCGGTGGTGATGAAGAACTGAGAACCGTTGGTGCCAGGCCCTGCGTTGGCCATAGCCAACTTGTAAGGTGCGTCGAACTTGAGGTCGCCGTGAGGTTCATCCTTGAAGTTGTAGCCTGGGCCGCCGTAACCCATGCCTAATGGGTCGCCGCCCTGAATCATGAAGCCTGGGATGATGCGGTGAAAAATCACGCCGTCGTAAAGCGGGGTGTTCTTCTTCTCGCCGGTCTTTGGGTCGGTCCACTCTTTGGTGCCTTCAGCGAGGCCTTCAAAGTTGGCTACGGTTACTGGCGCGTGATCTCCAAAAAGGTTGATCTTGATGTCGCCGTGGTTGGTGTGCAAAGTTGCTACAGATGTGTGCGTGGTCATGGTCCTATTCTCGCATGAGAGGCGGCGGTAGGCTTGTGAACTGATAACAACACTCACTTGAAAGTCGGGGCGACCGTGCATATTGCGATCTTTATGGATCAGCACCCTCGCTCACTCGGTGGCATCCAGACATCGGTGTTGTTGCAGAAGAAGTTTCTAGAGCGAGCTGGTCACCGCGTGACCATCGTGGCTCCAAACTCGGTCAAAAACCGCGCCACGGATGGGTTCTGGCTGCTGCCATCTTGGCCACTCGACCTTCGCGGAGACTTTGGCTTTGTGGCAAACGTGCGCCGCTCGCGCAAGCGCCTCGACCGCGGCTACGAAGAGCTGCAGCACAAGTTCGATATCGTGCACATTCAGGGCGACATGTGGGGCGGCATCATCGGGCTCGGTTTCGCGCAGCGCCACCGCCTGCCGATTGTGCAGACCATGCACTTCAACATGAGCGAGGCCATCGAGCAGGTACTCGGCAAGAGACTCACCCGCTTTTTGTTTTGGTTGCTGTCGCGCGAACTCTTGAAGCACGTAAACCGCCCTCGCGAAGGCACGGTTGGTGACCCTTGGAACTACCTGCATCTGCTTGCCGAAGAAGCCGCGGCAGTTTTTGCTCCTTCGCACCACTTTGCTCGCGATCTTGAACTACACAACGTGGCACCAAAGGTTGAAGTTGTGCACACCGGAGTAGACGACGACGTGGTCAAGTCGATTCTTGCCTCGGCTGAGGCCGACGCCGCGCAGAGCGCCGTGGATCGCAAGAGTGGCAAGGCGGTGAAGATTGTTTGGGCTGGTCGCATGCAGCCAGAAAAGCGCCCGCTCGAGTTCATCCGTGCGGTCAAACTTTCGGGAATCAACGCCGAGGTAAATGTTTACGGCAAGGGATACCTGCTAAACAAAGCACAGCGCTTGGTGTCGGAGCTGGGTCTAGAGGGCCAGATCAAGTTTCACGGGGCTGTGCCTTACGCCAAGATTTTGCGAGTCTACGCCGATGCCGATGCGCTGGCGCAGACATCGGTGGGTTTTGAAACTCAGGGCATGACGGTCTACGAGGCGGCTGCCGTTGGCACTCCGTCGATTCTCTGCGACACCAACATTGCAGCTGAGTTTGCCGATGGCACACATTGGGTTGTCAACAATGACTCCGTCGAAGCGTTGGCCGAAACTCTCACTCAGGCCGTCGCCGACATCGAAGCTGGCGATGCACGCGGAACGAAACTTTTTGACGAAGATCACCTGCTGCAAAGCGGTGCCACCAAGAGAATGATCAACTTCTACGAATCGGTCTTGCAGCGCAGCAACGCGCCAAAGTACTAAAGCGAAACTGGGATGCGGGCGCGCAAGGCAGTGAGACCGGAATCGGGCTCGGTGGCTAGCGACCACTCGGTGGTGAGTTCGTCCATCATCTGAGAACCAACTCCCTGGGTGGTTTGCTCTGCTAGCGGAACTCCATTGTTGCAAGAGATGAAATCAATAACATCGTCGTCGACGCGATCAATCTCAATGGTCACCTTTGTAGCCGACCCATGACGAACCGAGTTGCTAATCGCCTCGCGCATAATCTCGTTGGTGCCAAACATTGCTTCGAAGTTGCGCTTGAGCGCTCTCGAGGCTCTCTCGCTTACGTTCACGGTGACATCGCAAACACCACGCCAAGCCACAGTCAAATCTTCTATTGATTTGTTCAGGTCAATCTCGCGTACCGGTTGTGCAAGAAGAGATTGTTCAGCCCGCTTCAGATCTTGGCGCACAAGTTCGATGGTCACCGATTTGTCTTCGTGAGGAATTGCCAGGCGAGTAAGCGCCGCCGTCAGTGCAGCCTGCACTGTGCCATGAAGCAGCAACTGCCAAGACTTTCTGAACACCCAAATCTTCTGTTCGTAAAGTGCGATGTCGTGTGCAAGCATCTCGTTGTCGCGGTTGATTTCTTGTTCTACCCTCACTCGCTCTTCGTCTAAAACTCGTGCGTAGCCGCCCAACACTCCACCGATGGTAGATATCGTTAGGCAGAGGAGAATCGCAAAAATGTACTGTGTGCTTTCCCAAAGTTGCCAAGAGACAAGCGCCAAAGACGGCATTGCCCCTAAAACAGAAATAAGCCCGAGTTGAAAGAGTGCTCGTCGTCGAGCGATTAGCCGAACTGGCAATAGGTGCTTGATAGTCCAGTGAATGAGTGTCTCGAGCGAAACGGCGACCACGGCATATGCGATTCCAATTGTCGACAAGAAGAAATACATGAAGATGCCAATAGTCAACGTGTTGAAAATGAATGTTCTGGTTGGCTGCAAGAGAAGCGATGTTGAGGCCAATTTTGGCATTTTGGCACTCGCAATTTTTAAAGTGCGGGGCTCCTGAGGAAGTGGCACGTTTGCAAGCGAGAAACTTTCGACTGTTCTGGTTAGCGGGCGTAGAGACCCGTCGATAGTTGATCTCAGTTCATCCACAACTTTCTTCAGCGTTTCTTCATCAAGAAGAAGGCTTTCGATTTGTCGCAGTTTTGGTATCAGTAGCTCTTGGGTCGAATTCACAAGAGTGGAGTTTTCGCTTGTGACAATTTCTTGAAGCCGCTCTCTGTGCTTCAGAAGCCTGCTCTGGGTCTCCTCGAGGCGTCTGACTGCCAGGCGATGGTCGATTCGGGCGCCGGTTGTGACCGCAACAATAAAGACAATCGAAACACCCATGATGGCTCCGCCAATGATGCGAAACTGCAACGTGGCGTCATTCACGAGTCCAATTTGGTCGGCGACGGCACCAACAAAGACATTCTTAGCAGCGCCCACAAAACCTGCCAACAGAATGTTCAACATCCAAACGCGAGGATTTTGCTGGTACTTTTCACTAATCTTGCGGGCTAACCAACCCAATGCGAAGGCCACTGCATACGAGCCAAACGATGGCACAAACCAAAGCCAAGTGGGGTTGTTTTGCCGAAGCACATCCATGAGCAATGTGAGAAAAGCGTTGAGCACAAACGCAATTACTGCCAGTTCGCGCCCCCATAACCCGCTGGCACTGAGTCGCTGCAGGGTGGTGGTCCCTTCCCTTGTGGAGTGCGAGCTAGCGTGTGCAGTCATAGCCACAAGTTTGGCAGTCTGTTAGCGGTATGAAAAAGTCACATTCGCGAATGCGAACAAATACACCCGCACTCCCGCAATCCTGCAAGGCTAAATACAATGGGATTAGCGAATCAAAGCCATTCGCACAGGACAGGCATGCACGTACTCTTCTTCTCTGACCACCACCCCGATTCGCTCGGCGGTGTTCAGACCAGCCTCATGCTGCAAAAGAAGTACCTCGAGCGTGCCGGGCACACCGTGACCGTTGTGGTTGCCAGGCGCTATCGCCGCAATAAAACCGAGGGATTCATCGAGGTTCCATCGCTTCCGCTGCCACCAACCGGGGCATACTCGATTCAGCCATCACTTCACTTGGCTTTCCGCAAAGCAGAAAAGGCTCTGAGTGAACTAGCCCAGCCCGTTGATGTTGTGCACATTCAGGCCGACATGTGGCAGGCCATCCTGGGTGCAGCTTGGGCCATTCAGCACGACCTTCCTCTGGTGCAAACCATTCACACCAACCTGCAGGTTGGCTTTGAGCACAACGTTGGCAAAGTTGGGGCTCGCAGCGTGGGACAGATCATGAACCGCTGGGCGTCATCGTTTTTGAACCAAGATTTGCCTAAAGATTCCAACTCACTCTGGGCTTTTCAGCAACAGATTGCTCGACACTCAAACTTTGTGGCGTCGCCATCGGGGCACTTCAATCGCGACCTGATCAAGAATCATGTGACCGACGACGCCTTCGTGTTTCCTAATGGCGTAGACGACGATGTGGTCGAAGGGGTTACTCACGAGTGGACGGAAGCGTCAACCAGAACCGTGAAGTTGATCTGGGCTGGGCGCATGTCTAGCGAGAAGCGCATCGTGGAGTTCTTGGGCGCATTTGCTCAGGCCGACCTCAAAAATGTGACGCTCGACATCTACGGCGCGGGTCAACTCGAAGCGCGCGTACGTTTGATGATTCGTCAGCTTGGATTGCACAAAACCGTTCACATGCGCGGTCGCCTGCCTCACAAGCAACTGGTGGCAACCTTTGCAACCGCCGACTTGGTGGCGCAGTCATCCGTGGGATTTGAAACCCAGGGAATGACCGTTTACGAGTCGATCTCGAGGTCAGCCTTGCAGTACCATCGGCGCAGGAGGTCTTAGCTTCCGGGTTCGAAATGT
>JBBAMO010000049.1:0-6684 GCA_040402495.1 Rhodoluna sp. | reverse complement strand
GCTTTAGTGTTTGCAAATCGGCGCGGCGATTTTGAATTCGTTCCAGCTCGCCTGCCAAAAAGGGCCACACCGACGGCGGAGTGAGCGTTTTGGCCGCCAAGTACCTAAACCGCCTAAGCGACCTATTGTTTGTGCTGGCCCGTTTTGCCAACATTAAGCACGGTGGCGACGTGAAGTGGGTTCCTGCCGCCAACCGTCGCGAGGCTCCAGCCAAGCGTCGCCCTGAACAGGACTAAACCGGTTTGTCGCTCGAGCTAGTTCTGGCGCTTGTACTTGTTGTTGCAGGCATCGGTGTGGTGGCTCTGATGAGTCTGCACGACAAGAAACCCCTAGCCAGAAGTGGCGCACTCACGGGTGCATTGGGAGTGCTGAACGAACTTTACGCACCAAGTGCCAAGAACGCGTCGATCATTGTAGAAGAACAGCGCGAAGCCGTGAAACCCAAGCCGAGCCCCGAAGACAAACCGTAAATCTAGCCAAAAAGAAAACCCCGCCCAACCGGACGGGGTTTTTGCTTTTTAGAAACTAAACGAGCTCTGCGTGACGAGCAACGATGGTTACAACGTTGTGCTCGATAGACAAGAAGCCATCTGCAGCGTTTGCCTTGATTGGCGCGCCATCTTCGAGGGTGATTCGAACTTCACCGTCTCCGAGAATGGCCAACATCGGCTCGTGACCTGGCAGCAAACCGATTTCGCCCTCTACGGTCTTGGCGACGACCATCTTGGCCTCGCCAGACCACACAGCGCGGTCGGCAGCTACTAGTTCTACGCGAAGGGTTGCCATTATTACTTGGTTTCCTTCTGGATTCGCTCCCAGTTAGCCATAACCATGTCTAGGCCACCAACGTTGAAGAACGCCTGCTCTGCAACGTGGTCGAGGTCTCCATTGGCAATAGCCGAGAAGCCTTCGATGGTGTCCTTTAGTGGAACAGTTGAACCCTTTACACCGGTGAACTTCTCAGCCATGTAGGTGTTCTGCGACAAGAACTGCTGGATGCGACGGGCACGTGAAACTGTGACCTTGTCTTCTTCAGAAAGCTCCTCAACACCAAGGATGGCGATGATTTCCTGAAGTTCCTTGTTCTTCTGCAAGATAGCCTTCACACGGATCGCGGTCTCGTAGTGGTCCTTCGCAATGTAGCGAGGGTCCAAGATGCGCGAGGTTGAAGTTAGTGGGTCGATAGCTGGGTATAGACCCTTCGATGCAATTTCACGCGAAAGCTCGGTGGTTGCATCGAGGTGAGCAAAGGTGGTTGCCGGGGCTGGGTCGGTGTAGTCGTCGGCAGGCACGTAAATAGCCTGCAGCGAGGTAATCGAGTGGCCACGAGTCGAGGTGATGCGCTCCTGAAGAAGACCCATCTCGTCGGCGAGGTTTGGCTGGTAACCCACGGCAGATGGCATACGACCTAGAAGGGTCGAAACCTCAGAACCTGCCTGAGTAAAACGGAAGATGTTGTCGATAAACAACAGCACATCTTGCTTCTGAACATCGCGGAAGTACTCGGCCATGGTTAGAGCAGAAAGTGCAACACGAAGACGGGTGCCTGGTGGCTCGTCCATCTGGCCGAACACGAGAGCGGTCTTGTCGATAACGCCCGACTCGGTCATTTCGTCGATGAGGTCGTTACCTTCACGGGTACGCTCACCAACGCCAGCGAACACCGAAACACCATCGTGGTCTTCGGCTACGCGGTAGATCATTTCCTGAATCAGAACGGTCTTACCAACACCCGCACCACCGAATAGACCAATCTTTCCACCAAGTACGTATGGGGTTAGAAGGTCGATCGACTTGATGCCGGTCTCGAACATCTGGGTCTTCGACTCAAGCTGGTCGAATGACGGAGGCTGGCGGTGAATTGGCCAAGTTTCCTTGATCTCAACCTTGTCGCCAGGCTTGCCGTTGAGGATTTCACCAACAACGTTGAAAACCTTGCCCTTGGTGACATCGCCCACTGGAACCGAAATCGGTGCGCCTGTGTCGGTAACGGTGCCGCCACGAACCAAACCATCGGTTGGCTTCAGCGCGATGGCACGAACTAGGTCGTCGCCGAGGTGCTGAGCTACCTCAAGAGTCAGAGTGGACTGCTCGCCGTTTAGGTCGATGACGGTGGTCAGAGCGTTGTAGATTCCTGGGATGGCATCGTGCGGAAACTCGATGTCAACCACAGGACCGGTTACACGAGCGATACGCCCGGTAGCACCTGCGGCTTCTGCCTTCTTCTTGGTGGCCATGTCTCTTTCTTTCTCTTAGTCCTCGTCGCCAGTTGGAGCGAGTGCATCTGCTCCACCAACGATTTCGGAAATCTGTTGCGTAATTTCGGATTGACGAGCTTGGTTGCTAAGTCGGGTGTAGTTCTTGATGAGCTTGTCGGCGTTGTCGGTTGCCGACTTCATTGCCTTCTGGCGAGCTGCGTGCTCAGATGCTGCGCTCTGAAGCATCGCGTTGTAGATGCGGCTCTCGATGTAAACCGGTAGCAGTGCGTCTAGAACCTTCGATACATCTGGCTCAAACTCGTAAAGTGGGAAAACCTCGTTGGCTGCAGGAGCTTCTTCGCCTTCGACAACCTCTAGCGGAAGCAAGCGAACAACCTCAGGAACCTGAGCAATCATCGATACGAAGCGGTTGTAGACCAAGTGGATCTCGTCTACTCCCCCTTCTTTCACCTCGGTGTTGAACGCTGCAACAACTGCATCGGCAACCTCTTTGGCGGTGTCGAACTGCGGAAGGTCGGTGCCGCCAATCCAGTTGCGAATGGCGGTGCGGCGACGGAAGCTGAAGTAACCAACTGCCTTACGGCCAACCAGGTAGTAGACAACATCCTTGCCCTGCTCTTTTAGAAGCGCGGTCAGTTGATCTGCTTCTTTTAGAACGTTCGACGAAAATGCGCCAGCCAAACCACGGTCGCTGGTGAAGATAACCACTGCTGCGCGCTCAACCTTGGCAGGCTGGGTGGTTAGCGGGTGATCTACGCTCGAGTAGGTCGCTACGGCCGATACGGCACGGGTCACGGCGCGCGAGTATGGGGTCGATGCAGCAACACGCTGCTGAGCCTTCGCGATACGCGAGGCCGAAATCAACTCCATGGCGCGAGTGATCTTCTTGGTCGTCTGGGCAGACTTGATTTTCTGCCTATAGACCCGAAGTTGGGCTCCCATGTCTTACCTTTCCTGACCGATCCGCAGTTACTTGCGCTTCTGCTTTACGATTTTTTCCTGCTGAACTTCTTCAACATCTAGGGCCTCAGCCTTAGACGAAGATGCCAGCAGCGCGCCACCCTTGGTCTGGAATGACTTCTTGAACTTAGCCACTTCCTTCTCAAGCTCTGAGACGGTGTCGTCTTTGAGCTCGTTGGTGGTGCGGATTACGTCTAGAACCTTGGTGTTGCGGCGGAGGTGCTCTAGCAACTCCGACTCAAAACGAAGGATGTCTTCGACAGGAACCTCATCCAACTTGCCGGTGGTACCAGCCCAGATGGATACGGTCTGCTCTTCAACAGGGAACGGTGAGTACTGAGGCTGCTTTAGAAGCTCCATCAAACGTGCACCACGAGCCAACTGCTGACGTGAGGCAGCATCTAGGTCGCTGGCAAACATTGCGAATGCTTCTAGTGAGCGGTACTGGGCAAGTTCTAGCTTCAGGGTTCCTGAAACTTTCTTGATGCCCTTTACCTGAGCTGCACCACCAACACGAGAAACCGAGATACCAACATCGATAGCTGGGCGCTGGTTCGAGTTGAACAAGTCGCTCTGCAAGAAGATCTGGCCGTCGGTGATCGAAATCACGTTGGTTGGGATGTAAGCCGAAACGTCGTTTGCCTTGGTTTCGATGATTGGAAGACCAGTCATCGAACCGCCACCTAGCTCGTCGTTTAGCTTGGCGCAACGCTCAAGTAGACGGGAGTGTAGGTAGAAAACGTCGCCTGGGTAAGCCTCGCGGCCTGGTGGGCGGCGAAGTAGCAACGACACTGCACGGTAGGCCTCGGCCTGCTTTGAAAGGTCGTCGAAGATGATGAGTACGTGCTTGCCACCGTACATCCAGTGCTGACCAATGGCCGAACCGGTGTAAGGAGCAAGGTACTTGAAGCCAGCTGGGTCTGATGCAGGAGACGCCACGATGGTGGTGTACTCCATTGCGCCGGCTTCTTCTAGAGCGCCCTTTACAGCGGCAATAGTCGAACCCTTTTGACCGATTGCTACATAGATGCAGCGAACCTGCTTGGTTGGGTCGCCAGTGGCCCAGTTGGCCTTCTGGTTGATGATGGTGTCAACTGCGATTGCAGTCTTACCGGTCTGACGGTCACCAATGATTAGCTGACGCTGTCCGCGGCCAACAGGAATCATGGCGTCGATTGCCTTGATGCCGGTCTGAAGTGGCTCGTGAACCGACTTACGCGCCATAACGCCTGGAGCCTGAAGCTCTAGAGCGCGACGTGCCTCGGCCTTGATGTCGCCCTGACCATCGATTGGGTTACCTAGTGGGTCTACAACGCGGCCCAAGAAGTTGTCGCCAACTGGAACAGAGAGAACTTCACCGGTGCGGTGAACTTCCATTCCCTCTTCGATGCCTTCGAAGTTTCCGAGAACAACGGTACCGATCTCGCGCTCATCGAGGTTTAGAGCAAGACCAAGGGTGCCATCGGCAAACTTGAGCAGCTCGTTGGCCATTGCGCTAGGCAGGCCTTCGATGTGTGCGATGCCGTCGCCGGCGTCGATAACGTGACCCACCTCGGTGCGCGAGGCCTTAGCCGACTCGTACGACTGCACGAAGTCTTTTAGCGCATCGCGAATCTCGTTAGGGCTGATTTTTAGATCTGCCATCTCGTTCCTCTATCTTCTGGGCCGAAACCCGGTTGGTCTTAGTTCGCCTAGGCGAGTTGCAACTTTGCTTGGTTTAGACGGCTAGCAACGCTGCCATCGATGATTTCTCCAGAAACCTGAACCTTCACACCACCAATGATGTTTGAGTCGATTTCTACGTTTAGGTTGAGGCTCTGACCGTATTGCTTGGTAAGCAACTGCTCTAGACGAGTTAGTTGAGCATCAGTCAGAGGCTGGGCCACGGTGATTGTTGCCACCAAGCGGCTTGCTGCCTCCGACACGATCTTGCCGAACTTTTCAAGCACGGTGCTCAACTTGTGAGCGCCGCTGGCCATAACGGCGTACTTGGCAAGAAGACTTGCCTCGGCGCCGAGCTTGCCCTTGAAGAGTGACTCCATCAGAACAACCTTGGCGTCGAGGTCTACCTGACGCGAAGTGAATGCCTGCTGAAGTTCGTGGTCTGAGTCGATGACCTGCTGAATTGAGAACAGTTCTTCTTCGAGGGTCGCGAGCTTTGAGTTTTTAGCAGCAATAGTTGCTACCGCATAAACACCCAACTCTTCGAATCCTCGAACAAGGTCGGAGCCTTTAGACCAACGCAAACCAGACACGGTCTGTGCGAATGCCAATGCATCCTTGGAAACACGCTTGCCAAAAACGGCGGTGAGTGCACCAAGTTTTGCCTTCTCCTCCCCGGAAGGGTCCGAGAGGATATTGCGCAACTGCATTGAAGAAGAGACGGCTGCTCCAATGGAGAGCACCTCTTCGGCAAACGCGATTTGAGCGCCAGAAAGTAGCGGGTTAAGCGCTGCCTTTGCGGCGACCAAAGCCTGTCTGGTTGAGCTGGCCATTATTTGCTCTTGCCTGCCTTTTCGCTGGATTCCAGCTCAGCCAAGAACTGGTCTACAACGTCGGTCGCGACCTTGTCGTTCTTGAGGCTGGCTCCGACTACCTGTGAAGCAAGTTCGATAGCCAGGGCGCCCACATCGGCACGAAGCGAAATCATTGCGGCTTGGCGCTCTGCTTCGATTTGTACCTTTGCGGTAGCAGCAATACGCGCTGCTTCCTGGCTTGCTTGCTCTTTGAGTTCGGCAAGGATGGTTACGCCTTCGGCACGAGCCTGCTCGCGAATAGCGGCAGCCTCACTTCGAGAGCTTTCCTGAGCCTTTTCGATCTCGGCAGTCTTCTGAGCCACTTCGGCTTGAGCTCGTTCTGCAGCTTCCAGACGACCCTCAATAGCTTCGGTGCGCTCGTCCAAAGTCTTCTTGAATCCAGGCAGAACCTTGATCCAGAAGAAGGCGAGCAAGATCACAAAAACAACCGAAGACCAGAAGAGGTCTGGGATGGCTGGCAACAACGGGTTTGGTGTTTCCGTTGCAGCAAGAATTCTTGTAATCACGCTGTAGTTCCTTTTTCAGTCGCTGGTATTAGGCAGCGAAGATGAATGGGGTTGCCAAACCGATAAGCGCTAGCGCTTCGGTGAAGGCGATACCAAGCCACATGGTGACCTGGAGACGGCTTGCTAGCTCTGGCTGGCGGGCGATCGATTCGATGGTCTTCGAAACTACTAGACCTACACCGATGCCTGGGCCTACGGCTGCTAGGCCATAACCGACTACTGCGATGTTGCCGACTAGGCCGGCTGCGGTTGTTGCGTCCACTTTGTATTTCCCTTCCGTGGTTTTAAGAACTAACGGTTGTTAGCTCTTAGTGCTCATCTGCTAGCGACAGCTGAATGTAAACAGTCGTTAGCAGAGTGAAGACGTATGCCTGCAGGAATGCCACCAGCATCTCAAAGAGAGTGAAGGCAAAACCGAACGCTTTCGGTATTCACGGTCAACGGCTCAGCCACCACCTCGGG
>JBBAMO010000048.1:0-6789 GCA_040402495.1 Rhodoluna sp. | reverse complement strand
GGTGCCCTTTTTGGCGTTGAACTCTTCGCTCCAGAGCAGCTTGTAAACGTTCTTGGTGGCGGCGCTGGCTGGCGCTTGCGCTGCTACGCCCAACATCAACGATGCCGCGGCGGCGATGCCGACCATCTTAAGTACGGATCGAATCTTCATAACACTCCTCATCGGTGTGGGTTGATTCCTATGTTCTCAACCAAACTGCTTTGAATCATCACGCTTTCGTAACAAAACAGTGGGAATGCCATATTCCACTTGTGATGAAACCGCTTTCGCAGTTTAGTATAAAACCTGTGAAACCGATTTCACATACTTTCTATGCTCGACCCACAAGGAGTCTCAGATGAAGTTCAAGAAGTTCACGGCAGGTATTGCCCTTGCCGGCCTAGTTTTGGGTGCAGGAGTTTCCTCCGCAACCGCAGCTGCGACCGAAGAAAAGGTCACAATCTCCAAGACCATCACCATCTGGACATTCGGCGATGTTATCGAGCCAAACCTGATCCTTCAGTACAAGAAGGTTCACCCAGACATTCAGCTTGAGATCAAGAAGTCAGACCTCGCTGCCATGAACGGCACCGACATGACCGCAGCTTGCACAAGCAAGACCGGCCCAGACCTAGTAGCCGTTGAGGTTCAGTACTCGGGCAAGTGGCGCTCATACCCTAAGTGCTTCACCGACCTAAAGACCATGCGTACGTCATCGGCTAACACCACGATGACCACCATCTTCAAGACCCACAAGAAGGGTCAAGACAACTACTATGACCTAGACGCCTCTGGCAACCGCATCAAGGTTGCAAACAGCAACTACTACATCGACTCAACCGGTGCCAAGGTAAACGTTGGCTCTGTAAAGGCAGGCCTTAGCGCTACCAGCATCAAGCCAAACTTCATTCCATGGCGTTGGGAGCAGGGCGTTGGCCACGATGGCAGCGTTATCGGTATTCCAACCGACGTTGGAGGCATGGAAGTGCTTTACCGCACCGACCTATTTGTTAAAGCTGGCCTGATCACTGCAGCTCAGTCGAAGAACGGCACCGGTCGCGACATCGTTTCGAAGATGTGGCCAACCTGGGACAAGTTCATTGCCACCGGCAAGAAGTACGTCTCTAAGTTGAGCGCTGCCGACAAGAAGAAGGGCGTTGGCTTCATTGACAACGTCGGTGGAATCTTTACCGCCATGTTGAACCAGGCAAAAGAGAAGTACTACCACGACAACGGAACCGACTCTGGAACCATTTATGCAGTCAACCCGAAGACCAAGAAGAAGGAGCCTATCTACTCCTTCAGCCCTCAAATCAAGGCAGCTTGGGACAACGTCATCGTTGCCGACAAGGCAAAGATCGGAACTCGCACCGCGCAGTTCTCGCCTGACTGGCCTGTAGGTATGAACAACGGCAAGTTTGCCGTGATCATGGCTCCAGCCTGGATGATGGACTACGTAAAGCAGCAGGCTCCTCTAACCAAGGGCAAGTGGGACGTAGCCGCTCTGCCTGGTGGTGGAGGAAACCTAGGTGGAACCCAGCTGGGCATCACCTCTTACTCAGACGCTAAGCAAGAGGCATGGGACTTCCTGTCTTGGTACCTAGCTCCTGAGCAGCAGCTTCAGGTGTTCCGCACCTACGGTTTGTTCCCTTCGACCAAGAGCATCTACAACGACGCTTCGGTCAAGGACTACAAGGACCCATTCTTCAACAACGCACCAGTTGGAAAGATCTACAGCACGGGTATCCTCAAGCTGAAGCCAATCTTCGAGGGTGAACTTAACCCTGTGATTGACAAGGCATTCGGTGATGGTCTCGGTCGAGTTGCGGCCGGTAAAAAGACATCAGCTGCGTCATGGAAAATCACCATGGACGAACTCAAAAAGCTAACCCGTACTGCAAGGTAAGGCAAAGCATATGAGTCACGTCGTGGCGAATCCGTCGCCAAGACCTAAGGACAAGGGGCGCTCAAAAGGCGCCCCTACACCTTGGCGTCAAAAGAAGAAGCCAAAGGAGCAGGCAGAGTTTCCTGGTCTGCGCTCGTTGAATGGCAAATGGGGTTACCTATTTATTGCGCCGTTCATCATCATGTTCTTGATCTTTGGTCTCGCACCAGTTTTGTACTCAACCGTTATCGCGTTCTACCAGTACGACCCACTGGGCGAGCAGACCTTCATTGGTCTCGACAACTTCATGTACCTCTTGGACGACTCGACCTTCTGGACATCGATTGGCAACACCTTCGACATCTGGTTCTGGTCGACGTTCCCACAGATGGCCATGTCGATCGGTTTGGCCGCCGTGCTGCGCAACCGCTTCTTGAAGGCCAAAACCTTCTGGCGCACCATCCTCTTGGTTCCAAACATCACCTCGGTGTTGGCTGTAGCCATTGTGTTTGGTCAGCTATTCGGCCGCGACTTCGGTATGGTCAACATGGTTTTGGGTTGGTTTGGTGTTCCAAACGTCGACTTTATCGAAAACCCATTTGCTGCTCACATCGCAATCGCATCGATGATCACCTGGCGCTGGGTTGGTTACAACGCCCTGATCTTCTTAGCTGCAATGTTGGCTATTCCAGACGAGCTTTACGAGTCGGCTTCGCTCGATGGCGCAAAGTCCTGGCAGCAGTTTAGGTACGTAACCCTTCCGGGCTTGCGTAACACCATCACCTTCGTGCTAATCGTGGGAACCATCGGTGGTTTGCAGGTATTCGCAGAACCTCTAACCCTTGGTGGTAGCACCAGCGGTGGTAGCGAGCACCAGTTCTCAACGCTGACCCTGTTCCTATACGACCAGGCATTCGTTGCTAACCAGTGGGGCTATGGAGCTGCAATCGGAATCATGATCACCATCATCGTGCTCATCATTTCGGGCATCAACTTCTTGGTAACACGTGCTCTAACGACGGGAGAAGCCAAGTGACCACAGTTGTAAAGCCGGTTAAAAACCGTCGTCCGAGTTGGCAAAAAGTTGGCCTCGGAGGCTACATCGCACTGGGCTTCATGGCCTTCTTGTCGGTGTTTCCGTTCTACTGGATGTTCGTTGTGGCATCCAACGGAACCGAAGAAGTTTCAAAGATTCCACCAGCCTTGCTGCCTGGACCTCGCTTCTTGACCGTTATTCAACACGTTTATGAGGTAATCCCGTTTAACACCGCACTGATCAACACCACCATCGTTGGTTTGGTTGTGGCTGTTGCTCAGGTGTTCTTCTCTGCGCTGGCAGGTTTTGCATTTGCAAAGCTAGACTTCCGCGGACGCCGCGGAATGATCGTGTTCGTTATTGCAACCATGATGCTGCCGAGCCAGCTTGGCATCATTCCTCTGTACATCCTGATTGCCGGTTGGGGATGGGTTAACACCCTGCTCGCACTTATCGTGCCTGCTCTCGTTACCGCTTTCGGTGTGTTCTGGATGCGTCAGGTTATCGATGCACAGGTTCCTAACGAAATGCTCGAAGCGGCAAGCATCGATGGTGCTGGCGTGATGCGCGTTTACTGGAGCATCGTGCTTCCGATCATTCGCCAGAGCGGATTCGTTTTGGGTCTGTTCTCGTTCTTGGCAACCTGGAACGACTTCTTGTGGCCAAACCTCGTGCTGCAAAGCCCAGACATGTACACCGCTCAGGTGGCTGTAAACCAGCTGAAGGCATCGTACGTTATCGACTACGCACTGAACCTGGGTGGTGCCTTTATGGCCACCGCTCCGTTGCTCCTACTGTTCGTATTCGTTGGTCGCCGCCTAGTAAGCGGTGTTATGGATGGCGCTGTAAAGGGCTAATAACCAGCCAAACAAAAGTGGCCCTGCTCGATGAGCGGGGCCACTTTTTTGCTTGATCTGGTGCGGCGGGGAAGTAGTGCCGCGAGGTGAGGAACTTGCTAGTCGAGCAAATCGGCGATCGAGTTGAGAATCTCGTTTGGTCGGAATGGGTACTTCTGAATTTCGGCGTCGTCGGCAATGCCGGTGAGCACCAAAACGGTGTGCAGACCGGCTTCGATGCCTGCGATGACATCCGTGTCCATGCGGTCGCCAATCATTCCTGTTGATTCCGAGTGGGCGTTGATCTTGTTCATGGCGGAGCGGAACATCATTGGGTTTGGCTTGCCAACGATGTATGGCTCGCGGCCGGTGGCCTTGGTGATTAGCGCGGCAACCGAACCTGTAGCAGGCAGCACGCCGTCGGCCGAAGGGCCGGTGGCATCGGGGTTGGTGGCAATAAAACGTGCACCGTTCAAAATGAGGCGAATGGCCTTGGTCAAGGTTTCGAACGAGAAGGTGCGGCTTTCGCCAAGCACCACGTAGTCGGGGTCGACATCGGTCTGAATGTAGCCAACCTCGTGCAGTGCGGTGGTGAGGCCAGCCTCGCCGATAACGAACGCAGAGCCCTTTGGCTTCTGCGACTTGAGAAAGTCGGCTGTTGCAAGAGCGGATGTCCAGATGGAGTCTTCGGGGATGTCTAGGCCGGTGGCACGCAGGCGAGCCGATAGGTCGCGAGGGGTATAGATGGAGTTGTTAGTGAGCACCAAAAAGCGCTGACCGGCGGCCTGCCACTGCTTGATTACGTCGCCAGCCCCAGGTAGTGCATGGCCTTCGTGCACCAGCACGCCATCCATGTCGGTTAGCCAGCATTCAATTTTTCTGCGTTCGCTCATGCATCTAGGCTACCAGCGGGGGTTGGTTAGGCTTGAGTGGTGAATGACGAACAGCAGGCAAATAGCGGGCACACCGATGCCGCCGCGCCTGCCGAAGCCGCCGGTGGCCACGCCACCGAAACGCCAGAGCTAACCACCTGGGGCGTTGGCCCTTGGGAGGGCGAATGGCCTGAAGGCGCCGACCAGCCAGGCTCGGTCTACGACACCGAGCTGCTTGCCAATGGCGACACCCGTAATGTGCTCGATCATTACCGTTACTGGTCGATGGAAGCCATCGTTGCCGACCTCGATGCTCAGCGCCACAAGTATCACGTTGCTATCGAAAACTGGCAGCACGATTTGAACATCGGCTCAATCGTGCGCACGGCGAATGCCTTCTTGGCTGCCGAGGTGCACATCATTGGCAATCGCCGTTGGAACCGCCGTGGTGCGATGGTTACCGACCGCTACCAGCACGTGCGTCACCACCCAACCGTCGAAGACTTTGTGGCGTGGACTCGCACCTGTGGTTTGGGCAAGGATGGCGGGCCGCTGCCCATCATTGGAATCGACAACGTGCCTGGCTGCCAGAAGATTGAAGAGTTTGACCTACCCGAGGCTTGCGTGCTTCTGTTTGGGCAAGAGGGGCCGGGGCTCAGCGAGCAGGCGCTCGAAGCCAGCGATGCGATTCTTGAGATTACGCAGTTTGGCTCTACTCGCTCGATCAACGCAAGCGCGGCCGCGGCTATCACTATGCACTGCTGGATTGAACAGCACGTTTTCAAGCGCCGCTAGCAGCTACTTGTAGCAGGTGGAATCGTAGAGGTCGACATACTCTTCGGTGTCGTCGATCGAGTCGGTTCCTAGTTCAACAATTCGGGTGGCACCCTTTTTCATCCCGCCAAAGTCTTCGCTAAAGTCGTCGACAACTTCGTCGAAGGCATCGTAGGTTTCGCCGTCGAGAGTCACGCCAGAGCAAGCCTTTAGCGCGGTGAGCTTGACGAACATGCAGAGGTCGTAGGTGCAGTCGCGGTTGTTGGCATCGGTGTAGGTGACATCTTCAACGTCTAGACCGTTTGGCCAGTAGGCAAGTTCGACAGGGCTTTCGGAAGCGGTTGGTTCGGGCGATATGTCGCCGCCGGCATCGTAGGTGGAAGTGGCCGAAGTGGATGCGCTGGGTGTGGGCGAAGAGTCGCTGTTGCCATTGCTAAACAGCGAAATGGTGGCAACGATTGCGCCGATGATTATCCAGACCCCAAATGTGTTCTTCTTCACACATTTAGGCTACGCCCACCCACGGACTAAACTTAGATGGTGCCCGTTTGAGGCACCGCATCCCTTTCGAAGAATTGAGAATGCCATGCCTGCAGTAGTGATCGTTGGGGCCCAGTGGGGCGACGAAGGCAAGGGCAAAGCCACAGACCTGTTGGCCGAGCACATCGAGTACGTCGTTAAGTTCAACGGCGGCAACAACGCCGGCCACACCGTGGTGATTGGCAACGAAAAGTACGCGCTGCACCTGCTGCCATCTGGCATTCTGACCCCAGGGGTCATCCCGGTTATCGGCAACGGTGTGGTTATCGACCTAGCCGTGCTGTTTGAAGAACTTGACGCCCTAAACGCACGCGGCATCGACACCAGCCGCCTTCGTGTTTCGGCTAACGCGCACGTAATCACGCCATATCACGTGACTGTAGACAAGACCACCGAGCGTTTCTTGGGCAAGCGCGCCATCGGCACCACCGGCCGCGGAATCGGCCCAACGTACGCCGACAAGATCAACCGCGTTGGCATTCGCATTCAAGACTTGTTTGACGAGTCGATTTTGCGTCAGAAGGTTGAAGCTGCACTCGTGCAGAAGAACCAACTGTTGAGCAAGGTTTACAACCGCGCGGCCATCCGTGTTGACGAGGTTGTGACCGAGCTTCTTGGTTACACCGAGCGCCTTCGCCCCATGGTGGCCGACACCGCACTCGAGCTTCACCAGGCCATCGATGCCGGCAAGCTTGTGCTGTTTGAAGGTGGCCAGGCAACCATGCTTGATGTTGACCACGGAACCTACCCGTTTGTGACTTCGTCGAATGCAACCGCCGGTGGCGCTGCAACCGGGTCGGGCATTGGCCCTGGGCAGTTTAAGAACGTAATCGGAATCGTGAAGGCCTACACAACTCGCGTTGGTGC
>JBBAMO010000047.1:0-6865 GCA_040402495.1 Rhodoluna sp. | reverse complement strand
CGATTTCATCGTATGTGGGGGCCGGCTTGCCCGAGGCCTTTTTGTGAGTGACCACCCAGAGCCCCGGGGATGATGCGTGGTTTTTCTCCAACCACGCAAAGAGTTCGCTGAAATTCGAGACTTCTAGGTGCTCGCGATCTTGAATACTCACCAGTTCAGAATAATTCCTCGCCACAATCTTTTCCTGAAATCAAGTTTCGCCTGAACACAAACATGGCGTAGAAAGAAGGCGTAGAAAGTGATTGCGAACGTCATGAAGTCAGAACTCACGAGCGAAGAACGTGGTCAGGGCGTTCCCCGTATTCTCCGCAAGGTCAGAGCGAGGCGGCAAGTTATGCCGACTCGGTGTCCGAAGCCCCGCCAGGCGAAGTGAAACTGGTTGGGGCTTTTGTCTATTTTCCAGCCAGCCGCTGGGCAGCTGTGTTTCGTTTTCCAGTTGCCGGCTCTAGCCGACCCACTTTGCCGAAACCAAACGGCGGCATGTTTTGGTAGATGTTCTCGCTCTTGCCAGGATCAACAATGTAAGTCTCGTGGTAAATGCCAACTGCTTTGGATTTCTTGACCATCTGGTTGAATGCCTTCCAGGCTGGAAGGTGTTCGGCGTTGCTGGCTTTGGCGTAAGCCATCAGTTTCTCTGAACTTTCCCAGTACTGAACCAATATGAGCGTGCGACCCATCCACATTTCATAAGATTTGAACCCAAGCTCAGGGTTCTTAAATAGTTCTGGAAGCATGCGCCCCATGGCCATGAATACCGGAAGCCAACGATGGACTGCAAAGATGTTGTTGATTCGCATCCCGATCAGAAAAACCACGTAACCGTCATCTGAAACTGCTGTCAGACGTTCGTTTCTTACTTTTGACATTGTGCCACTCTCTAAATCGGTCGCTACTTGCTGGCTAGAGCCTTAGGTTAGCGGTCTTGATTGGATAAAGTAATCCAAAGTCTTTGATAGAAAGTGAAACCAATGCGAGTTGGCTATGTAGTTCTTTATGTGACCGATGCAGAGGCCTGCATGAAATTCTGGACTGAGAAAGTCGGAATGATTGAGAAGGGTCGCAAGCAGGCTGGAGAGTTTTCAATCATCGAGGTTGGTTTCGCTGACCAGTCGTTCTCGTTTGAACTTGTTCCGGCAGCCCTTATGGCTAACAACCCGGATGGGCTTGATTTGGCTACGCCGTCGATTGCGTTCAAAGTTGAAGACCTTGTTGCCACTCAAGCTAAGTTAGTGGCTGCAGGAGTGCAGGCCATGGAGCCGGGCGAGCACGGAGGAATTCCTTCATTCCCGTTCTCAGACAACGAGGGCCGCTGGTTTGCGGTGACTAAGGGCTAGCTCGCAATGATTACTTCGATATTTGTAAACCTGCCAGTAGAGAATCTTAAAAAGTCGGTCAGTTTCTTCACTGAACTGGGTTTTACGTTCAATGCACAATTCACCGATGACGAGTCGACCTGCATGATTGTGAACGAAACCATCTACGTAATGCTTTTAGAGCACAAGAAGTTTGAGAGTTTCATCTCAAAGCCGATTGCTCCCAAAACCAGCACTGAAGCCATCCTCGCTTTTAGCCTGAAGTCCGCTAAAGAGGTGCGTACCATGACCGAAAAAGCACTGTCTCTTGGCGGCCGCAAGCTGAACGAGCCAGAGGACCACGGATTCATGTTCAGTTGGGGTTTTGAAGATCTTGACGGTCACCTTTGGGACTTGTTCTGGATGAACCCAGAGCACGTGCAGTAACAACCAGCAGTGCCAAGTTGCAGAGTATTTTCTTATGGCACGCTACGCCAAGACAATGTGCAACTAGCGCTCTATGGTCGCGAAGTGCAAACCGCTTCTGACTCGCTGCCACGGACGACTATGAAGTCGCTGATTACGTTCGCGTAAGTGTGACTCTGGCCTCCGGTGCAGAAGCGTTCGTTTATGTGGCTAAAGAATCGGCGCAGCAATAACCGCTTTGCTGGAAAAATCTGGGGCGCCGGTTTCGATGTAGATTTCTAGGTCCATCCCGTGCCTGCGTTGCAACCCGCTGTTTGGCAACAGATCTGAGTAAAAAGCGGCAACGGTCTGGGGTATCGATTGCATAGATTCGCTGTGGGTTACGGCGGCGTACTTGCCTGCAGGAATGCGCAGAACGTCTAGCCCACCAAGATCCATTGGAACCTCGGCTACCTCGTAACCTGCAAAATAATTCATCTCGTTGGGCAAAGAAGACTCCGATGGCCACATTGCACCAACACCGACTGGGTAATAATCCTTGGGGAATGGCGCTGAGAAAAACAGCTTCGACATTTCTGCCCAAAGCGGCGCAATAACCTCTGGCGCATTGGCACCGGCAGCTAACGCTGGAATAAACGGCCGAGCCATGCCCATAATGATTCGCTCGGGAAACTCGACAATCTCAATCACTTTGACTCGCTCAGACGCTACTTCTTGCGCGTGAAAAATGCCTTGACTGCAGCAACCAAACGCTCAAGGCCCTGAAGGCCCTGCTTATTTAGTTCGCGTGCCCATTCGAGTTCGAGGGCAAGGATTGATAGTCCAAAAAAGATAAACAAGAGGCCCGGACCCGGAGTGATCATCATGATGAGCCCGAGAATCAGTAATACGACACCGATAAACATGGTGAGGGCAAAGCGAATTGGGTGAGGAAGTTTTGCCAAGAAGTCTTTTATCTTGTCCACACTGGCCGCCTTTCAAACATTTCGCTTAGATATTTCAACGATAGTCAAGGTGGCTGAGTGTTTGCTCAAAAGCTGAGAGAAAAATCTTCGGTTAGTCGGCAACCAACTGCAGCAGATACTGCCCGCCACCCTGTTTGACCACGGTGCTAAATCGCATCTGAGGAGCAAAACGAGTGAGCCGGTCTAACAACCACTCCGATGCCGCCGCGGCATCGTCGGCGGTTGAACACTGTGCCACTAACTCGCGGCCGCCCTTGCGCTCGAGGCGCTCTACGCACTCCACGATGGGGGCCGGATCGCCAAGAATAAGTTCGCGCGACCAAGGCACAACGGGTGCGTGCTTGCCTCGCATGGTGTTGCATGAGCGGTGCGCCAAACGCTCGACGGCGGTGTTGCCCTTTTTGCCCTTGGCAAGCGCGTAGCTGTCTACGCTAGGGCCCAAATCGGAGTTCACCGATGCATCTGGGTCGACGGCAACGTCGCAAAGCCAGCAAATCCAGTTGTCGCGGTCGCCTACCTGATTCAAATCACTCATGAAAGCAGGTTACCTGCTCGAGGGGCTGCCTATCTGCAGTCGACCACCCAGTCGAGCCCTAACTCGGCCAACACTGAGTCGGCGGTGAAGAACAAAGTTCCAAACTGCGATGCCGCCTGCGCCAATATCATTCGGTCAAAAGGGTCGTGTCTGGCTAGTTGCGGAAATCGCCGCAACTGTTCGCTGGCCTCGATGCCAAAAGGCTCGAGGATGATGCCTTGGTCGATGAATCGTTGAGCCAATCCGATCGGCGCAGGTAGCTTGCCCAGAAGGGCCTTTTGTTCTAACTCGGCCAGCGAGATGGCAGAGATGACGGTTTCGCGAGAAGCGTTGATGGCCTTGATGGTTTTAGCGTTCAAGCGTTTGTTGCCTGTTACCAACCAAAAAGCCACCTGGGTATCGAGAAAAGCGCGGCGAAGCATTAGGCGTCTTTGAAAAGTTGGTTGAACTCTTTGTTGAGTGCGTCCCAGTTGACGTCTTGCCAGTCAACAAAGATGTCTTTGCCAAAACCCGGCACAATCGGCGGCTGAGCGGTATCGATGGGCACGAGCTTCATCACCGGTTTGCCCGCACGAGCGATGATGATTTCTTCGCCGGATTCAACGAGTTCTGCGAGCTTAGAAAAGTGAGTCTTTGCGTCGTGCATGTTGACCTGTTTACTCATGGT
The DNA here is from genome assembly GCA_040402495.1 of Rhodoluna sp. GTDB lineage: Bacteria > Actinomycetota > Actinomycetes > Actinomycetales > Microbacteriaceae > Rhodoluna. The sequence continues at coordinate 2,980 of JBBAMO010000047.1, read as the reverse complement.
CAAAAGTTACCAGACTTAGTCCAGTTAGTCTACTTTCTTGAAATGTGACACTCTGATTTATGCTTGAACCGACGAATCAAAGGAAGTTCTCATGGCAGATTCAGCCAAATCATCAGGTTTCTCGGCAGAAGAAAAAGCCGCAATGAAAGAAGCCGCAGCCGAGCGCCGCGCTCACGAAAAGCGCGCCAAAGAGCTGGGTGCCGCAGCCGCCGACCTAGCCGACGTGCTTGAAAAGATCGCCGCCATGCCAGAGCCAGACCGCGCGATTGCCACCAAGGTGCACGAGATTGTTCTAGCAGCTTGCCCCGAGCTTGCCCCAAAGACCTGGTACGGCATGCCTGCCTACGCCCTAAACGGCAAGACCATCTGCTTCTTTCAAAATGCCAGCAAGTTTAAGTACCGCTACTCAACCCTTGGTTTTCAAGACGCTGCCAACGTGGATGAAGGTGACTTCTGGCCGGTTGCTTACGCAGTGGTCTCGATCGACAAAGCCACCGAAAAGCGCATTACCGAATTGGTAAAGCGCGCCGTTTCTTAGGAAACGTCTCCGACGCGATCCCACATCTTTGCCATAATCCACCACTGGCCGTCGAGAAGTACAAGGTTTAGGTAGTCCTGCATTACTCCCCCAAACATCTCCAGCTGCACCTTCACAAGCGCGATAGTTGGCGAAAGCTGGTCGAACATCAAAACGTGTTCGTTGCGCGCCTCACCTTTTTGAGCCGGTGATTCACGGTTAGCAACAGCCTCTCGATAGATGTCGTAAGGGCGCAGCGAAGGCGCACCGTCAACAACGCCATAAAGTGTGCAGTTCTTGTGAAACACCTTGTCGAACAGCGACATGTCTTGAAAGTGCATAACCTCGAAATAGTCGTCGAGCATGCTTTTGATTGCTGGGTCGATATTGCCAACCAAAGAGTAATTTGCCATGTCCAAAAGGTACACCCTAGGCACGTGGAGTGGGCCATAATTTACTGAACCCGAAAACCGCAAACACAGGACTGATGCATGTCTGAATTCACGTTTCTAAAAGGCTCCGAAGACTGGTGGCGTCAAGCCGTTGTGTACCAGATCTACCCTCGTTCTTTTGCCGATGCAAACGGCGACGGAATCGGCGACCTTCAGGGCATCATCAGCCGCGTTCCTTACCTGCAGAAACTTGGCATCGATGCGGTTTGGCTTAGCCCGTTCTACCCTTCGGCACTTGCCGATGGTGGCTACGACGTAGACGACTACCGCAACGTCGACCCAAAAATCGGCACGCTGCAAGACTTTGACGAGATGATCGATGCGCTGCACGCCGTGGGCATCCGTGTGATTGTCGACATCGTGCCAAACCACTCGGGCGACGGCCACGTTTGGTTTCAAGAGGCGTTGCGTTCGCCAAAGGGTTCACCGGCGCGCGACCGTTACATCTTTAGAGACGGCAAGGGTGAGCACGGAGAGATTCGCCCGAGCGAGCTTTCGAGCCACTTTGGGCCAACCGCGTGGACACGCATCGTTGAGCCAGACGGCACCCCTGGCCAGTGGTACATGCACCTATTTGCCAAGGAGCAGCCAGACTTCAACTGGGACAACCCAGAGGTGCGCGAAGACTTTTTGAAAACCCTGCGCTTTTGGAGCGATCGTGGCGTAGATGGATACCGCGTCGACGTTGCACACGCGCTGGTGAAAAACCTCAAAGATGGCCACCTGCCAGAGCGCAGCTCGTACGACCTGAGCGTGATGAAGACCGATGGCACCGACGACCTGTTCGACCGCGACGAAGTGCACGAGATTTACAAATCTTGGCGCAAGGTTTTCAACGATTACAACCCGCCGCGCATGGCAGTGGCTGAGGCTTGGGTGCACGCCCAGCGACGCCCGCCATACGCAAGCACCGAAGAACTTGGGCAGTCGTTCAACTTCGACATGCTTGGTGCTGGTTGGGATGCCAAGAAGGTGCGCGAAGTTGTAGACGTAAACCTCAAGGCGGCCGCGCAAAACGGCACCAGCACCACCTGGGTGCTGAGCAACCACGACGTTATTCGTCACGCCACCCGCTTTGGAATGCCAAACGACACCGACTTCTTTAGGTGGTACGGCAAGAACCGATTCAACGCAAAGGTCGACGAGGCAACCGGCTTGGCCCGAGCCAAAGCCATGACGCTGGCCCTGCTCGCTCTACCTGGTTCGACTTACCTGTATCAGGGCGAAGAGCTTGGCCTGCAGGAACACCTAACCATCGCTGCCGAGCAAATGCAAGACCCGCAGTTCTTCCGCAACCCGGAGTTTGGTTTTAGCCGCGACGGCTGCCGTGTGCCTCTGCCATGGGCGCGTTCGGGAAGCTCGCTTGGCTTTGGCCCCGGTGGCTCTCACCTACCTCAGCCGGCTTGGTATGTGGATTACTCAGTTGAAGCCCAAGATGGCGCACCCGCCAGCACGCTGGAGTTTTACCGCGCTGCACTCAAGCTGCGCTCGGGGTTGGTCTGCGAAGAGTCTTGGCGCAATGTGAAGCATATGTTTAACGCCAACGTCTTTCACGTAAAGCGCCCAAACGGCTGGCAGTCAATTACAAACTTCGGCAGCAAGCCGGTGAAGCTGCCTAAGGGTGAGGTGCTGATTACAAGTCAGCCGCTGGTAGATGGCAGACTTGGAGCAAACGCCACAGCCTGGCTGAAGTAATCGGGCCGAGCGCGCTACTGCCCTAAAGACCAGACAAGAGGCTTGGAATGACTTCACGCAAACGCGGATGGCTGCTCGAGTACCTGATTCTGGGGCTTATCTGGGGTTCATCGTTTCTGCTGATTCACGAGGCGCTGGCTTCATTCACACCATTTGGCCTGGTCTTCTGGCGTTTATTTAGCGGCGCTCTAGCCCTGTTGGCGGTACTGCTGTTGCGCAAGCTGAGGGTAAACCGCAGCTTCAAGCAATGGCTTCTCGTTGCCCCGAAAAAGTTGTAATGCACTGTTACTCGGGCGACCTTGAGTTTGCCAAAATT
>JBBAMO010000046.1:0-6974 GCA_040402495.1 Rhodoluna sp. | reverse complement strand
CTTCACAGTTTGCGTTTATAGGCGTCTTTGCCTCTGGAGGAATGGCGGCCCTGCCCAAAGGCGAGGACCGCGCCGTACGAGCCGCAGAGATCGCTATTTCGAGCCCAATGCTCGAAACCAGCATCGATGGCGCACACGGCGTGCTGCTGTCGTTCCAGGGCGCTTCAAACATCGGTCTGCACGAGATCGCAGAGGCAGCACGTTTGGTGCAAGAGGCAGTTAGCCCTCAGGCCAATGTAATCTTCGGCTGCATGATCGACGACAGCCTTGGCGACGAGGTTCGCCTCACTGTTATCGCTGCCGGTTTTGACGCCAACCAGGTTCGTCGTTCACCAAACCGCTCAGTATTCGCCACAAAGCCAGAAACCCCGGTTGCAGCTGCGGCTCCTGCCGCTTTCGCTGCCGCCGCAGTGGCATCCGAAGAGCCTGAGGTAAGCACCACGAGCCGCTCATGGTTTGATGAAGCCGACCCAGCCACCGACTCTTCGGCGACTTTTGCTTCGGTTGACTCGGCCGACGAAGCAGAAACCTACTCTCCAGAAACCCGCGCCATCCCAGTAATTCATGTGGAAGAACCGGCACAATCTGAAGACGGCACCTTCGGCGACGACCTGGACATTCCAGACTTTCTGCGCTAGATGAACAGCGTTGCCGAACGTCTTGCCGGCGTTCAAGCTCGCATCGAATCCAAGCTTTCGCAGTTGGGCAGACCCGGCCAAGATGTCACGCTCGTGGTCGTTACGAAAAACCACCCAGTCGATCTAGCACTCGAGCTTTACAACTTGGGCTGCCGCGATTTTGGCGAAAATCGAGATCAAGAGGCAGGCCCGAAGGCGGCACAACTGAGTGAAATTCTGAACGGTTCGGCTCTTCCGAATTGGCACTTCATCGGTCAGCTCCAGAGCAATAAGGCAAAGCGCGTTTGTGAGTACGCCGACACCATTCACTCGGTGGATCGCGAATCACTTCTCGAAGCCATAATCAAAGCCACCGAATCTCGCGCCAAACCTTTGGATGTATTTCTTCAGGTCAACCTAACCGAAGACCCAAATCGTGGTGGCGTTTCGCCAGAGCGCCTCGGGCACTTTGCAGAGCAAGTGTTGCAGACCAATGGATTGCGCCTATTGGGAGTGATGGCTGTGGCGAGCCTAGAGGGTCAGGAAAAACGTGATTTTGAGTTGGTTCAGGCGCTCAGCCAGCAAATTCGAACCATGGATGCAGAGGCAAAATACATTTCAGCGGGGATGTCTGGCGACTTCGAGTTGGCCCTTGAGTACGGTGCGACACACCTAAGAATTGGCACCGCAATAACAGGAAATCGAACCGCCTAGACATATCCTGAAAATAACTATCCGAGGAGGATTCAATGGGTCTGTTTTCTAAGGCTGCAAATTTTTTGGGCATGGGCGACGAAGCGCCAGCTACCCCAACAGCCACTAGCTCAGTTTCTGCAGCGCCGGCCGCAGCCCGCGCTCCACGCGTAACTTCAATTCGCTCGCGCCGTCCGTCGTCAGACATCCTTGAAATTCACTCTCTAGACCCTAAGTCGTTCGAAGAGTCGAAGGAAATCGCGGCTTGGTTCCGCGAGGGAGTGCCAGTCATCGTAAACATCGGTGCGCTTAGCGAAGCAGATGCTCGCAAAATGTTCTACTTCTTGCTTGGTCTTAAAGAAGGCCTCGACGGCCACATGAAGCGCATCACCGCAAAGGTATTTGTGCTGACTCCAAACCACGTCGACCTCAACGACGAAGACGAACTAACCGGCGACAGCGACGACCTGGTTCAGCCGTAATAGCTTTCTGCACTCAAAACAGATCGAGATAGCACAATGTTTGCGCTGCTCTTAACGGTGTTTGGATTTGCCTTAAACGCTTTCCGAATTGCTCTTCTGGTGAGAATCGTGGTCGACATCGTCAAATCGCTGAATCCTAGTTGGCGCCCAAGAGGAGCCTTGCTGGTGGTTTTGGAGCTGATTTTCACGGTGACCGACCCGTTGCTGAAATTCATTCGCCGATTTATCAAGCCGTCTCGTTTTGGATCGATGGGCGTGGACTTCACTCCCGGTTTAGCGCTGTTGCTGGTCTTTTTTGCACAGTATTTATTAGCTTTAGCCTGGGGCTGGGTGTAGACCCTTAAGGTTTGGTAATCTAGCCAGAGATTTAGCCCTTAGAAAGAGGTTGCAAATGTCACTGACTCCAGAAGATGTGGTCAACAAGAGGTTTCAGCCAACCAAGTTTCGCGAAGGCTACGACCAAGATGAGGTCGACGACTTCCTCGACGAACTGGTTGTCGAACTTCGCCGCCTAAACCAAGAGAACGAAGACCTCCGTCAGCGCCTGCTGGCATCTGAGTCTAGAATCGCCGAACTAAACCGCTCCGGTGCCGGACTGGCAAACCAACTCGACTCCTCTAGTTCGCCTGTGGCAGTAGCTGCTCCGATGGGCGCCTTCCCGGAGGCCAGCCCCGACCCGCTTGCCATGGATGGCAACAACACCAACAACCTCCTTCAGCTGGCTCGAAAGCTTCACGACGAACACGTGCGCGAAGGTGTTGCGAAACGCGATGCACTCATCGCCGAAGGCCACGCCACCGCTGCTCGCCTGATTCGCGAGGCCGAAGCGCAGCACAAGTCAGACATCATTCGACTTGAGCAGGAGAAGGCTCTAATCGAGCATTCAATCGCCGAACTCAGCGCATTCGAGCGCGAGTATCGCCTAAAGCTGAAGCAATTCATCGAGAGCCAGCTTGTTGAAATCGAGGATTCAAGAGTTTCTCCGAACTCGCAAAGGTCTGCGGCCAATCCGGTGCTCGGGATTTTGGGCGAGTAGTTCTAGTTGCAAAGGAACTCGCAAACTCTTGGCAATAAGGCTTGGTTGAGCCGGCGATCTCTGCTGGTGTTTCTTATCGCACTGATTGCCCTTGCGATGGATCAAGCGACCAAAATTCTGGCACTCAACACATTGACCAGTCAGGTTCGTGTTGATGCTTTAGGCGACATTCTTGGCTGGTATCTGACATTTAACGATTCAGCCGCTTTTAGCATCGGACTCGGTGCCACCTGGATTTTCACTCTAATTTCGTCTGTTGCCGCATTGGCATTGATCTGGTTCGTCCCAAGAATTCAAACCACCGGCTGGGCGGTTATGGCCGGTTTTCTTCTCGGGGGAGTAGCGGGTAATCTGGTCGATCGACTCACGCGCGCACCTGGTTTTCCGAATGGCCAAGTAGTCGATTTCATTCAGATTCCCTTTGGGTTTCCCATTTTCAATCTTGCCGACTGCTGCGTGACCGTCGTGATGACCTTCGTTGTTATTCGAATCTTTCGCGGCGAAACCATTGGTGGCGGCTTGGCTCAGGTGGAGGGCCAGCCCAAATGAGCGACCTTCGCATTCTTCCCGTTCCCGATGGGTTGGTTGGCGAACGCGCCGATGTAGCGCTATCCAAGTTGCTCGGACTTAGCCGATCAGCCTGCACCGAACTGTTGAACGACGGCAATGTTGTCAGCCGAGGCAAGGTGCTCGGTAAAAGCGACCGCATTCTTGCCGACGCCCTTTTTGAAATAACCATGCCAAAACCCAAGAATCATCTCGAAGTGGTGGCAGTCGAAGTGGACGATTTTAGAATCGTTTTCGAAGACGACGATATCGTTGTAATCGATAAGCCAGCAGGTGTCGCCGCGCACCCATCCGCAGGCTGGAGTGGGCCGACTGTTTCTGGGGCTCTATTGCAACTTGGCGTGAAAATTTCCACATCTGGAGCACAGGAGCGAGCCGGCATAGTTCAGCGCCTCGATGTTGGCACTACCGGTCTTATGACAATCGCCAAATCGGAGTTGGCTTACTCGAGACTCAAACAGATGTTCCGCGACCGAACTGTTCACAAGGTCTATCACGCCCTGGTTCAAGGTCACCCGGACCCATCAAGTGGAACCATAGATGCCCCTATCGCGAGACACCCCAAGGCCGAATTCAAGTTCACAGTAGCTGCCGATGGAAAACCATCCGTGACTCACTATTCGACTCTCGAGGCTTTTCCGTCTGCGTCTCTGCTAGAGGTAATCCTAGAAACCGGTCGAACTCACCAAATTCGCGTTCATTTCTCACAGTTCCGTCACGCTTTGGTTGGAGACTCCATGTATGGGGCGGACCCCAAACTGGCCGCTCGACTTGGAATGGAACACCAGTGGCTGCATGCAACTAGGTTAAATTTCAACCACCCAATCACCGGGTTGCCGGTTGAATTCAGCAGTCCACACCCCGCAAAGCTGGAATCGGTGCTGGAGCTGCTTCGGCAATAGCCGTTTTGGCTAGAAACCTTCGGCAAGCCTGCCAAAATGGATAGGCAGTCAGGGTTATTCTGGGTGCCCACCTCATCAAAGCAGGAACCTCGTGTCGACTAAAGACTCATTTGTGCACCTTCATGTGCACACCGAGTATTCGATGCTCGACGGCGCTGCCCGAGTGCAGCCGCTGGTCAAGGCTGCCGCCGAAATGCAGATGCCAGCGATCGCCATCACAGATCACGGCAATCTTTTTGGAGCGTACGACTTCTATAACTCGGCTAAGAAAGCCGGCATCAAGCCGATCATCGGCATCGAAGCATATCTTGCTCCAGGCGACAGTTCGCGCCAAGACCGAACTCGCGTCCGGTTCGGCGACTCGAGCAGCAGCGACGATGTTTCCGGTGGTGGGGCATACACCCACGCCACTTTGCTTGCTGAAACCACAGAAGGCATGTACAACCTCTTTAGGTTGTCTTCGCAGTCGTACCTGGATGGCGTTTTCTACAAGCCGCGCATGGACCGGGAGATTCTCTCAAAATATGCAAAGGGCATCATCGCAACCACCGGATGTGCGTCAGGTGAAATTCCCACCTTGCTGCGCACAAAGGGATACGAGGCCGCCCGTGAGGCCGCCGGCATCTACCAGGACATCTTTGGAAAAGACAACTACTTTGCAGAGATCATGGACCACGGCATCGAAATCGAGCGTCGAACCCATCAGGACCTGCTGAAGATCGCCAAAGAGCTTTCGATTCCGCTGCTGGCCACCAACGACTTGCATTACATTTACCCGGGCGATTCTGAGGCACACGGCGCGCTGCTTGCAGTTCAGTCGAACTCGTCGCTGAACGACCCCAACCGTTTCAAGTTCGACGGCAACGGTTATTACCTAAAGTCGCCAGCCGAGATGCGTGCACTGTTTGCCGATCTTCCAGAAGCCTGCGACAACACGCTTTTGATCGCCGAGCGTTGCGAGGTTGAGTTTGCCTATCGCGAAAAAGAACTCATGCCTCGCTTCGCTGTGCCAGAAGGCGAAACCGAGGATTCCTGGTTTGCCAAAGAGGTCTTCGCCGGTCTTGAAAAACGTTTCGGTGGCAACCTTCCAGAAGCTCACCGCAAGCAAGCAGATTACGAAATCGGCGTGATCCACTCGATGGGTTACTCGGGTTACTTCTTGGTAGTTGCCGATTTCATCGGTTGGGCCAGACAGCAGGGCATACGCGTTGGGCCTGGGCGCGGTTCGGCCGGTGGCGCCATCGTTGCGTATGCGCTCGGCATCACAGAGTTGGATCCGATCAAGCACGGTTTGATTTTTGAGCGCTTCTTGAACCCTTCGCGTGTGTCCATGCCCGACATCGATGTCGACTTCGACGATCGTCGCCGCGGCGAAGTTATTCGCTATGTAAACCAGAAGTACGGTGAAGATCGAGTCGCGCAGATTGTGACCTTTGGTTCTATCAAGGCCAAGGCGGGCCTCAAAGATGCCGCGCGAATTCTCGACTTTCCGTTTGCCACAGGCGACCGGCTAACCAAGGCTTTACCGGCAATGATTCTTGGAAAAGATATTTCGCTGGATGCCATCGAAAACCCAGAAGCCGACCGTTACAACGATGCTGCAGAATTTAGAAAGCTCATTGCCGAAGATCAAGAAGCAGCGCGAGCGTTTGAGGTGGCCAAGGGCATCGAAGGGCTGAAGCGCTCAACGGGAGTGCACGCGGCCGGCGTGATTATTGCCTCCGAACCGCTTTTTGATGTGCTGCCGATCATGACTCGCGACGGCGAAAACGGAATCGTCACCCAGTTCGATCAGCCACCGCTTGAGAAACTGGGGCTTCTCAAGATGGACTTCTTGGGTCTGCGCAACCTAACCGTGATCGACGATGCACTCGAGAACATCAGGAACAATGGCAAGGTTCCGCCTGTTCTCGAAGAACTAGACCTAGACGCCGACGAAAAGGCCTACCAACTGCTGTCTGCCGGTGAGACCCTTGGTGTTTTCCAGCTTGACGGCGACAACATGCGCACTTTGCTTCGCCTTCTAAAGCCGACCGAGTTTGAGCACATCTCAGCGGCTATCGCGCTTTACCGACCGGGCCCAATGGGTGAAAACTCTCACACTAACTACGCCCTTCGCAAGAACGGCAGGCAACCAAACGTTCCGATTCACGCCTCGCTGAAGGAACCCCTGGCCGAGATCTTGGACCCCACCTACGGCCTAATCATCTACCAAGAGCAGGTAATGGCTGCCGCCCAGAAGGTTGCCGGCTACAGCCTCGCCGAAGCAGATATTTTGCGCAAGGCGATGGGTAAGAAAGATGAGGCCGAACTAAACCGCCTCTTCGAATCTTTCCGAGATGGCATGCTAAAGGGCGGGTTTGTAGACGAAGCCGTCACTCGCCTTTGGGAAACACTGCTGCCATTTGCTGGCTACGCCTTTAACAAGGCTCACAGCGCCTGCTACGGCGTTATTTCGTACTGGACCGCATATCTCAAGGCAAACTACCCAGCCGAGTACATGGCGGCGCTGCTCACCTCGGTGGGCGACTCCAAGGACAAGCTCGGAATCTACCTCAGCGAGTGTCGCAAGCAGGGCATCAAGGTGCTGTCGCCAGACGTAAACGAATCTTTCGGAAATTTTGCAGCCGTTATCGGCGACATCAGATTTGGCCTAAACGCCATTAAGGGAATCGGT
>JBBAMO010000045.1:0-7061 GCA_040402495.1 Rhodoluna sp. | reverse complement strand
TCGACCCGCACCCTAGGTGCACTCGCATTCGGCACCTTCCTTGCGCTCGACGGTCTATCGGAGTCTGCTTACGGCTACTTCAAGGCTGCCGGCATCGAAAACGCCAAGCGCGTTGCTCCATACGAGTTCTTTGATGTTTACATGTGCGAGCAGCCTGCCAAGGCTTACGCCGAGATTGAGAAACTACTCAAGGGCAACACACTGAGCCCAAGTCACTACGCTCAGCTCATCCGCGTTGTTATCAAGAACCAGAAGACCGAGAAGGTTCGCGAGTGGGTTGCCGCTCTAGACACCCCTGCAAACCGCAAGAAACTTAGCGAGCTCGAAGTTATCGAACTCGACTGGTGGCAAAAGATGCTTGCCGATGACGGCAGCCAGGTAAAAGAGCTTGCCAACACGGTGAACTTTGCTGTGATGGACTACAAGATGCTCGACTACTGGCGTTCGTCTTCGAACCGCGGCGACTACGTGCAGACCCTTGCCGCCATTTCGCACCTACTTCGTTTTCAGAACGTTGAGTATGTAGGCGGCAGCCCGCTTGCCAAGTACATGACCTCGCTTAAGTCGCGAGTGCAGAAGCACCGTCGTATCGAAGGTGGCAAGACCGTAAAGGTTCAGCCAATCGAATTGAACCGCGACTACTCATCTGGCCGCGTGTACCCAAAGAACACCTGGTTGATTTCTAACGGTTGGTTCATGCACCGCCCATACAAGGGTGAAGTTGACTTTCCGTACCCTAAGAACGTCAACCCGATCATGATCTCGTTCCACATCCAGGATGCCGACGTGCTAGACGCCAAGGTTGCCGCCGAGCTAAAGAAGTTTGGCCCGATCGGTTGCCGCGACTGGACCACCGTCTACCGCCTGCGCGACTGGGGCGTGCCTGCGTTCTTCTCTGGTTGTGTTACCACCACCGTTGGTCAGGTTCTGCCTAAAGCCAAGTTCGGTGGAAAGATTCCTAAGCTGGCAGTTGTTGAAGCCGGCCGCAAGTGGATGAAGTTGCGTTACGCATTGATGTGGAAGTGGTCTTACATTCAGATCGGCGACTACGTTCGCAGCTTCTCGCTCGTTGAGGGCATCGAGGATGCTCGCGGAATGCTTGCCAAGTATGCCGACTACGGCAAGGTAATCACCAAGCGTCTGCACTGCTACCTTCCTGCACGCTCGATGGGTCTGCCTGTTGAGTTTGTTCCAGGAAAGCGCTCGGATGTTCGCTTCGAAGGTTTGCTAGACCTAAACGAAACCGACTTCAACAAGATTCGTCACGGCATCGAGAACAAACTTGAGATCATCGTGGGACACATCCTTGAAGGAAAGTCTTACGAAGAGGTCATGAAGATTTGGCGCGAACTTGTGCAGCCAGATGTTGAATTCGCCGAGCAGTACTGCAACAACTTGGAGCCACTGGGTGAGTCGGCAATCGACCTTCCTGAGGTTTACAAGAAGTTCAAGTCGCACGTAGTTAGCCTCAACAAGAACAAGCGCGGCGCAAAGGCCGTCGACGTTGCTTTTGCTTGCGACCAAAACCTACAGAACGAGCTGATCGTTGTAATCGCATCGATGGTGGCCAACACCAAGCGCGAGGTCAACGCACACATTCTTACTCGCGGTTTGGGCGACGACTACTTTGCCAAGGTTGCAAAGATGTTCCCAACGGTCAACTTCCACTTCCACGACTTCAGTGGAATTGAGTACGGCAGCAAGGTCAACCTGATGAAGCACATCACGGTTTCAACCTTCGACCGCCTGTTCTTGCCTCAGGTTTTGACCCAGCTCGACAAGGTGCTTTACCTCGATGTTGACATCCTCGTTCGCGGAGATGTTGGCGAGCTTTACGACACCAAACTTGCCGACTACGCATTCGCAGGAAAGCGCAGCCGCCTAGATGGTTGGTCGAGCCTGATCGACGTAATCACCCGCATCAGCTTGTCGCTTCCGGCACAGAAGGCATGGGCGCTTCGTCGTCGTGCTCACGTGACCGGCGACCTAACCGCGCCAACCTACAACGCTGGCATCCTGGTTATGAACCTAAAGAAGATGCGTGCCGAAAACTTTGTAGAGAACAACCTCTACCTAGTTGAGGAGCTGCGTTTGAACGACCAGGATGTTATGAACTTCTGGTCGCGTGGACGCGCCGTTGCCCTGAACGACGATTGGAACTACGTTCCAACTCAAGACTTCTCGGCAGACCCAAAGATCGTTCACTGGGCTGGTCCTGGCAAGCCTTGGAAGCAGAACTTTGCTCTCTACAAGGATGAGTTCCAGGGTTACGCACGCGACTTGGGCGTGAAGATCGGTACTACTAAGAAGTAATCGGCGAAAGCTGACGAGTGATGGTTCTGATCGACCTAGTCGGCCAGGGCCATCAACTCTTTTAAGCGGTCTGTGTGCAGCTTGGCATCGTGGGTGCGCAGGCGGTCGGCGAAGGCATCCTTGTTGGCTTGGTTTGCTTTGCCGGCATCGATGGCGCCCTGAATTGATTCGCGCATTTGCACCAGGGCATCAAAGCGATCCTCGAACTGCTTGTCTGACGTGCTCTGCTGGGTGATCGACTTTGCGCCTTCGGTGCGCACGCGCCACAGGTAGATGCTCTTGGCAAGCACGTCGAAGTGTTCGGCCTCGATGTAGGCACGGGTCATGACGGCCATGTCTTCAAAGTAGACACCGCTAGGAAAACGCAAGCGCGCCCACTGATAGAAGTCGTAGCGAAACAGTTTGTTCCAGGCGGTAACGTCGCGGATGACAGCCGGGTGCTCGGCGAAAGTAATGCCGGTGCGATTGCCCTTGGCGTAAACATCGCGGGTGTCCACGCGCTTCACGCGAGTGATGCCCTTCATACGAGTGCAGTCCCCCACCACAAAATCACTGCCCGACTTTTGCAGTTGAGCCACCAGTGCCTTGAGTGCACCGAGGGCAAGAGCATCGTCGCTGTCGAGAAACATGAGGTAGTCGGTTCGGTCGATGGCATCGACACCAGCATTACGCGCTGCCGCCAAACCGGCGTTCGCCTGGTTGACAATCTGAAGGTTTAACTTGCCGGCGAAGGCATCCACGATCTGCATCGAGTTGTCGGTGCTGCCGTCGTTGACCACGATAACGTGAAGATTTTTGTAGTTCTGCGCGACCACGCTCTTGAGGCAAACCTTGATGTAACGCTGCACGTTGTAAACCGGGATGATCAGCGTGACTTTGGGCTGGCTGGCTGCAGTGTCGTCAGACTCGGATGCCTGCGAGCGCGTTGCCAGAGAATACTTGAGCGAAAGCCAAGAATCCGAGAGTGAAGTCGCCCAAGAGTGAGCAAGCAGGTTGTACGCGACCCGTGCCAGCCCCTTTGGTGATTTCATGCCTTAAGCCTAGTCACCCGCCAATCGGGGCTTGAGAAATGTTCGCTTTTGTCGCAATTCGATAACCTTTGCAAAAAAACTGCAAACGCTTACAGTTTGTTTAGGTAGCATTGGTTTAAATCGATTTTGAGAGCTCGATTACGAGGTTTCGAGCAAGTTTCATGGAGGAAATGTCATGTCGGGTGCCAGCATTCTGGTCTACGCAGAACGCGTAGGTGGCAGCCTTGCACACATTGAGAAACTACTCAAAGGCCCACTTGCCGATTTTGATGGCGTACACGTTTTGCCGTTCTTTCACCCCTACGATGGCGACGACGCCGGCTTTGACCCGATCGACCACACCATCGTCGACCCTCGTCTTGGCAACTGGGCCGATTTCAAGCGCATCTCTGAAACGCACGAGCTAACCGCCGACCTAATCGTTAACCACGCATCAAACCTGTCTGCCGAATTCCAGGACTGGCAGGCCAAAGGTGATGCATCCGAGTTTGCGGGTATGTTCCTAACCTTCGACGTAGTCTTTCCGAACGGTGCCGACGAAGATGGAATCACCTCGTTCTACCGCCCGCGCCCAGGCTTTCCTTTCACCGCTTACGAAGTAGACGGCAAGCGCCGCTTGGTGTGGACCACCTTTATGCCAAGCCAGGTAGACATCGACATCAAGCACCCTGCCGGTCAGGCCTACCTGGTGCGCATCCTTGAAGCACTAAAGAGCGGCGGCGTGAAGGTTGTGCGCCTGGACGCTGTCGGCTACGCGGTGAAAACCCCTGGCACCGATTCGTTCATGACTCCCGAGACTCTCGAGTTTGTGGAGCAGATCAGCGAGCTTATCCACAGCTACGACATGCGAGTGCTGGTTGAGGTGCACGCTCACTACACTCAGCAGCTTGCCATCTCGCCTCTGGTCGACCTCATTTACGACTTCCAGACCGCGCCATTGTTGCTGCACTCTTTCTTCACCGGCACTGTAGACAAACTTGCTGACTGGTTCAAGATTCGCCCAACCAACTGTCTCAACGTTCTAGACACCCACGATGGCTACGGCGTTATCGACGGCGGACCAATCAACGGTAAGCCTGGCTTGATTAGCCAAGAAGACATGGAGTTCATCTTCAAGCGCGCTGCCGAAAACACTGGCGGTCACTCCAATGTGGCAAGCGTGGTGCCTCAGTGGTTCAGCCTTCCTCACCAGATCAACGCGACGTTGCCAAACATCCTTGCCGACGACACCGCGTACATCATCAGCCGTGCTGTGCAGTTCTTCTTGCCTGGCGAACCACAGGTTTATTACGTTGGGCTATTCAACGGCCAAGACGACCGCGAACTTTTCGAGCGCACGGGTCAGGGTCGCGACGTAAACCGTCACAACTACACCCCAGCCGAAATCGACGATGCTCTGGCGCAGCCGGTGACTCAGGCAATCTTGGCCTTGGCTCGCCTGCGCCGCAACGCTGCCTTCGACGGCGCCTTCTCGTGGAGTGTTCTTAGCGACGCTTCGATGCACCTTGGCTGGGTGAACGGAGACGACAAAATCTCCCTCGAATTCTCGACCGAGTTGGGGGCGGCCGAGTTTGTGATCGAGGTTCACAGCGCAGCGGGCGTGCGCCGCTTCGATAGCGTTGAGGGTCTGGCAAAACTCTAAGAATCCTCTGGCAACCGGCCTCTATTGAGGTCTGCCCCAGTATGCTTTGAGTACGTTTTGTGCGAAACGACTTTCGAAATTTGAGGATCGTTTGCGCACTTTTTCTAGGCTCATTGCCATCGTCGTGCTTGCTCTAGGAGCATTCGCGCTTGGCACTCCATCGCTGGCCTACACCACCAACCTCAAGGTTGCAGCACCAACAAAAGTTTCGACAGCGGTGTCGAATCAAACCGTAACCGTCAAGTGGACCAAAGCCGTCAGCAGCGCGAAATACAAGATAGGCGGCTATCGAGTAACTGCCAGCTACGGATCTTGGAAACTGATCAAGACCGCTTCGGCTGCGGCAACATCGTTGAAATTCACCGGCCTCACCAATGGCCGCACCTACAAGTTTGCGACTCAGTCGATCAGCGGACAGTACGTTTCAAAAACCGTTACCGTTTCCGGCGCTCCTCGCAAAGCTCTGATGAGCAACTCGATTGACTTCAACCAGCCAGCCGACATGTTTTTGGGTGCCGACGACCAACTTTTGATAGCCCTAACCCAGGGCACAGACGCCATCTTTACGTCGCTGTCACCTGAAACTTGCATGGTGGTAGACGGCAAGGTGCATGCCGTTGCCATTGGCGACTGCACCATTCGCGCGACATCACCTGCCAACGCAAGTTATGACGCCGCTACTCCCGTTGACAGACTTCTGTCGATCGCCAACGCTCCCAACCCACTCAATAAGACCCTGCTCTGGTCTGACGAGTTCGATGGCGCAGCAGGCGCCGCACCAAATGCCAGCAACTGGACCTCCGATGTTAGCGACGGCTGCCAGGCTCCTTACAACAACTGCGGCTGGGGCAACAACGAGCGCGAGTACTACGTAACGAATGCGAACACCACCGATGGCTCTGCCGACGGCATCCTAAATATGGTGGCGAAGCGCCAGACCGGAGCCACCAATTACAACTGCTACTACGGTCGTTGCGAATGGCTAAGCGGCAAGATGACCACCTACGGCAAGGTCGCATTCACTTACGGATACACCGAGGCGCGCATTAAAGTTGCACCGGGCGAGGGTTCTTGGCCGGCATTCTGGGGTCTCGGCACCAACATCACATCGGTGGGCTGGCCGGCCTCTGGCGAGCTAGACATCATGGAATACAAGGGAAACCAGCCGCAGATAACCTATGGCACGGCACACTTTGCAAACGCTGGCGGGGGACACGATCAACTTGGTGGTGTAAAAGATGCTCTAGTAGACCTAAGTGCCGACTACCACCGTTACGGAATGCTCTGGCTGGCCAATGAGGTGACTTTCTACCTCGACGACAACGTGGTTTACACAGCACGAAAGAGCGACACCGGCCTGACCTACTGGCCATTTGGGTCAAACGCTCAGGGTGTCGAACCAAAGTTCTACTTGATTTTCAACCTGGCCATGGGTGGAAACTTTGGTGGCTCGATTTCTGAAAGCTTGAACACTACAACGATGGCTGTCGACTGGGTGCGTTACTACTCGGTCGACGGAATCGGAAAAGTGACAAGGTAAAAACAATAGATAGAGCCTGTGCGGGCAAATAGTAAAGGGGTACACAGATTGAATAAAACTATTCGCAGAACTGCACTGGCAGCCTTGAGCACCTTGGGCCTTCTTGGCTCGTTGGCCGTTTCGCCAGCGTTCGCTGCTGGCTATTCGGCACCGGTTGCTGGCTCATACGTGATGAGACTTGTGTCTCCGCTCCCAGGAGCTAACAACAGCGTCAACCTAACCAAAGACGCCAAAGGCTCGTGGGATCAGTTCTACGGCAAGGGCCTAAAGGCTCTGGCTATGTATACCGACGTCAAGGGCGAGATTTCGCTGACCTACAAGTACACGACCTCTGCAGGAAACCCGATCACCAACGCCACGGTCTACTTGATTGTGAACAAGCGTTCGTCGTGCAGCAAGACGACTTTCTACACGCCGTCGACCACCAACTATCCAGGTGGTAACCGCAACAACGACACCCACGCGATTGTGCGCGACTGGTGCGGCGACCAACCACAGATGGGCGCTGGAGAGACTGCCATCATCGGCACCACCG
>JBBAMO010000044.1:0-7077 GCA_040402495.1 Rhodoluna sp. | reverse complement strand
GGAAGCGTGAACAGGTAGAACGAAACGTCGAGGCCGAACTGAGCATCGGTGGTGCGAAAACCCTTAGTGACGTCTTGCTTGTCTTGCCTTGCGGTCAGCATGATGGCAGGAGTTTGGTTGCCTATGTTGCGCAGGTGGTTGAGCATCTCGTAGCCATCCATGCCAGGCATGTTGATGTCGGTGATTATGAGGTCGACAGTGTTCTTGTGCAAAAACGTGATGGCTGCCGTGGCATCGGTGGCGTCGTGAACGTTGTAGTTGCTCATTCGAAGGGCATCGCAAACCATGTCGCGAATGCCATCTTCGTCGTCGACCACCAAGATGCTGATGCCGTTGGTTGGCGTTTGAACTGTCATGTTTGTAGGTTATCGCCGTTTTGTCATTCCATAAGATGCCCAAAAGTCTTCACATAGTTTTCTAAGAGTTGCTCGGGCATTATTAGAGAGCGGAGTTTCCGCGCAACGATCGGCGAAAGCCCATCACGAAATGAGAGTCAAATGAAACTGAGCAAAGTTCTAGTCGGCAGCGCGATTGCCGCCAGCCTAATTTTTGGTTCGGCCGCAACTGCAGGTGCCGCAACCGCAACCCCAACCCCAGCTCCTTCGGCTAGCGCGTCGCCTGCCCCAATCAGCAAGCACGTCGACAAGCACGACCGCAAGGCCATCAACGACGCCCGCAAGTCTGCTGGCGAGTACGGCAAGAAGCACGACAAGCTTGACCGCCTTCCTGCCAACGCCACCGATGCCGCAGCTCTAGCTGCATTCCAGGCAGCGATGGACGCATGGAAGCTAGCTAACGCAGATGCGCTGGCTGCATTGAAGCAGATCGAAAAGACTTTCCACGACAGCGTTCGCTCGGCAGACAAGGCAGTTCACGATGCTGAGCACGCACTACAAGCTGCTCGAGTAGCTCTCAAGAAGGCAAACAAGGGTGCAGATGCAGCAGCAATTTCTGCAGCCACCTACGCAGTGACCACCGCAACCGCCGGCTTGGCCACCGCACGCACCAACCGCGACGCAGTTCGTGCCGAGGCCCTAAAGGCTCGCACCGACGCAATCACCGCTCTTGGCGCACTTCCTGAGAAGCCGGCAAAACCTGTTCTTACCAAATCTGGTGAAAAGGGTAAGGACAAGCCTAAGAAAAAGGGCGACTAGTAATCATTGAGTTCCACTCCTGTTGGAAAAGGGTGTCGGCTTCGGCCGGCACCCTTTTTACTTACCCAAAAGGTTTAGGCAACTTCGGTGGTTAGTCGCTCCACCAACTCGGCATACTTTGCGGCGGTTTGCTCAACGATGCCTGCCGGCAAAGCAGGCGGTGTGCTGCCTTCGGCTTGATCCCAGTTTTCGGCAAGCCAGTTGCGCACGAGTTGTTTGTCGTAAGAATCTTTGCGCTCGCCGCGTTCCCAGGCGGCTTGCGACCAAAAACGACTCGAGTCTGGGGTCAGTACTTCGTCGCCGAGTGTGATATGGCCGGTCTGTGGGTCGCGGCCAAACTCAAACTTGGTGTCGGCCAAAATGAGTCCGGCCTTTTCGGCCAACTGCGAGGCGCGAGCAAAAACCGAAAGCGAAAGGTCGCGAAGCGCCGTGGCATCGTTGAGGCCAATCAACTCCACCACGCGCTCGAAGGTGATGTTTTCGTCGTGCTCGCCAAGTTCGGCTTTGAAGGCCGGCGTAAAAATAGGCTCATGCAACTTGGCGCCAAAGGTTAGCCCGGCTTGCAGTGCCACACCACACACGGTGCCATCGGCTTGGTATTCTTTCCAGCCCGAACCAGAGATGTAGCCGCGCACCACGCACTCAATCGGAAACATGTCGAGTTTCTTGGCCACAGTTGCACGCCCGGCAACTTCGGCAGGAACAGGAGCATCGTGCGAAACATGGTTTGGCACATCGATGCGGTCGAACCACCAGTTGGTGAGCGTGGTGAGGTACTTGCCCTTAGCTGGGATGGCCGGCTCGAGCACGTGGTCGAACGCACTCACGCGGTCGCTGGCAACCACGAGGATGATGTGGCTCAAAGCAGGGTTGGTGCTTTCGTATAGGTCGCGAACCTTGCCAGAGTAAACGTGCTTCCAGCCATCTAGTTGCTGTGCCATTAGTCGTTGGCCTGTTCTGCGTCGGCAACCTTTTTGGCGATGTCTTTTCGATAGTGCGAGCCGGCCAGGTGAATTTCTTCGATTGCCTTGTAGGCGTGCTTGCGAGCCTTGTCGAAAGTCTTGGCGGTGGAGACCACGCTCAGCACGCGACCGCCGGTAGCCATTAGCGCATCGCCTTCAACGCGAGTAGCCGCGTGGGCAATCTCGATGTGTTCGTCGTTTTCGGCCTGGGTGAGGCCGGTGATGGCGCGGTTTGGCGCGCTCGACTGCGGGTAGCCCTCAGAAGCCAAAACCACCGTGATGGCAACATCCTCGGTGAACACAGCATCCGGGGCCGCCTGAAGCTGACCGGTTGAAGCCTTGTGCAGCAGTTCGGCAAGTGGGGTGACCAAACGGCGCAAAACAACTTGAGTTTCGGGGTCTCCAAAACGAGCGTTGAACTCGATAACCCGGATGCCACGCGCGGTGACGATTAGCCCGCAGTAGAGCAGGCCAACAAAAGGTGTTCCCAAACGGGCCATTTCTAGGATGGTTGGCATAGCGACCGTGCGCTCAACCTCGGCAACAAATCCCGCCGGCAACCACGGCAGCGGCGAGTAGGCGCCCATGCCACCGGTGTTAGGGCCGGCGTCGCCATCGTAGGCTCGCTTGAAATCTTGCGCGGGGGTCAGTGGCAAAACCGACGTGCCGTCGCTCAAAAAGAACAAGCTGACTTCTTCGCCATCCAAGAATTCTTCAACCAAGATTCCCATGTCGATGAACTGCTTGGCGTGGTCGAGTGCCGCCTGAAGATCGGTGGTGACGATTACACCCTTGCCGGCGGCCAAGCCGTCGGCCTTGACTACATAAGGTGCGCCTAAGTCTTCGAGGGCCGATTCAACCTCGGCCATGGTCTTGCACTCGCGAGCCATACCGGTTGGCACATCGGCTGCCGCCATAACCTCTTTGGCAAACGACTTTGAGCCCTCAAGAGCTGCCGCGGCCTGCGATGGGCCAAACACTGCGATGCCAGCGGCGCGCAGCGCATCGCTGACTCCAGCCACGAGTGGTGCCTCCGGCCCGATAACGACAAGGTCGATGGCCTCGGCGGTGGCAAAGGCGGTGACTAGCGCGGGAGAGTTTGGGTCGAGTGCTGGCTCTGTGCGAACATCCTGGGCGATGCCAGCGTTGCCCGGGGCCGCCACGATGTTTTCGCGCGCGCTGCCCGTGCGAATAAGTGCCTTAACGATTGCGTGTTCGCGGGCGCCGGCTCCCAAAACCAAGATTTTCATTGCCTCAAGTTTAACCGCTGCGACAACCCGCCGCGTGCGTGAGAATGGACTCATGCCCCGCAGAAAGATAAATCCAGAAGATGGCCTTCGCGCCGTTGCTGCATTTAGAGCCGGCGATGCGTCGCATAAAGCCACAGTGGTGCGCTACCTGCTCGAAGAGCTAACGTTCTTGCGACCCGGCAACGCTGTTGAGGTGCGAGTGCGCCACTAGATCACAAGCTCCTCTATTTTGGTCTCATTTGCAGCTGCGCCAAAAGTCCTAAACACTGCTCGTATTTCAGGTGTGACCTGCTCGGAGGTTATGTTTGCACTTGGGTGATTCCCGGTCGTATAAATGTGAAGTCTCGCCAGCGATTTGAACCCGCCTGCGCCTCTGTGGGATAAAGGAGTCGCTGCATGAGCAGGCAAAAGGAGCAAGACCACCTGGCTAGAGCCTTCCTTGAGGTAATCCAAAGCGAGCGCTTGAAAGCTTTCCCCGAGATTTGAAAGCCCCGCGTCAATCACAAGTGGGTAGTCTTCAGAGCTCGCATCCGACCCGCTACCCAAAGTATGCGATTTCGCAAGCCTGTTTAGGGCTGCCACCGTGCAAATCGCTCTCAGCTGTGTTTGGCCTTGAGCTTCCGATATCTGTTTCCCATTTCTAGTGATGCGGATTGCAAAATCCTTAGATACCGAAACGTCAAAATCGGCATAATCATATACTGGTGGAAGTTTTTGAGTTAGCTCTCGAGTTAGCTCAGATCTGAACTCGTCATTAAGCGTTTCTGCCTCAGATTTGATTCGTTGGATTACTCGCAAGAGAGCGGCCTGCTGACGGACGAGTGGCCCTCTGTCATCTTGCCCAATGGTTCCTGCAGTCATTTCCTTTTGTACAGTTTCGAGATCGTTGTTGATGTCCGACAATTCGTCGCGCAGGGTTGTGAGTTCTTCCTCTTGTTTTGGGATAGCTGCCTCCAATTGAGCCACGCGCGCGACAAACTCCGCGAGGAGTGGATCAGCGCCAGAATTCTGTAACTCCTGCTGTAACTCCGCCAAACTTTGACTGACAATTTCGACATGGTCGCCACTCGATAGAAGCTTGGAGACAATTTCTTCCCAAAGTTTGCCGACGGCAGCAACATCTAGAGATCCGCCTTCGAATGCATCGAGTAAATCTCTGTACTGCTCGGGGAACTGCAGCTTCGATTTCGTGCCTCCTAGCGCAGCGAAATGCTCTTTGTGACTCGGCATGCTGTCTAGTAGACATCCGCAAATGCACTGACCATCGTTCAAAATTTTCTCAATAACTCGCTCTGGCCACTCCCCACCAAAAAGCCCATCGGCGTGCATCTCACTAATTCGCGGCTTAATTTTTGGGCCAAGATTAGCAGTGAAGGCGACGTACCCGAAGGCCCTTAGAAACTCTGTCTGCTCAGACTGATTGTCTCGAAAAGCCTCCATAGCCAAATCGCGAGCCCTTTTAGCTGCGTCGATTTTGGTAATGATGAGGGACTTAGAACGATTTTCATCCAAGTATTGGTTCTTCGACCGGAGTTCAGAACGTAAATCTGACAACCTTGCTGATGCTTCGGAGATTTCAGCCTCTTTGATTTTTAGTAGCGAAAGTAGGCCATCATTTCTTGAGATAAGCCGGCCAAGGGTTTCGTCCCCTGGAATCGCGGCTAACCTCTGCTTGATTCTAGTTTGCACATTTGAACAAGCTGCTTCCAGCATCTCGAGCTTGTCGAGGCCAGCAAGAGTCTTGATGTCTGCAGAAAGGAGATCAAGCTTTCCAGGTTCAAAGAAATGCTCAAGAACCTCGCCCGGGAAAAGTAGAAATTTTGCGAGATTATTTGGGAATTTTGAATTAATCCACCTCTGAGGAACAGGTATTTGGTCTCCACTGGAAAGGTTAGTCAAGGTTAAATCGTCGCCAACGGGCACTTCCTTTCCGGCCGATCGACGAACTTTTATGTAGCGACGCAAAAAATAATTTTGGCTTTCATGGGTGAACTCCAGATTTACAGCCACGTGTGTAGCCTCTTCATCAGCAAGAGCCTCAAACACATCCTCCGTGCAAAGGGTTTCGCTAATGCTTTCTAGAGACTTACCGTACAAAGCCAGATAAAAGGCTGAAAGTAGTGTGGTCTTGCCGGCACCGTTAGAACCTAAAACCAGATGGAAGCCTTCAGAGTCAGATCCAAAATCTAAGGTTGCATCACGAAACTGTCTAAAGTTCTCAAGCTTGAGTTTCTGAAATTTCATTTGATTAGCCGCCTGACCAACTCTTCTACTTCCGCCTCGAGTTGCTGGTTTTGCCCCAAACCAAATTGCTGCACCTTGCTCAATAGCGCATGTTTTAGAGCCTCTTCCTCTGGAGTTAGATCTGGTCCAGAGTTGTTCTCAATATCTGGCGCGTCAAAGAACTCCGATGAGCCGCTACTCATAAAATTTCCTCAGTGGCGCAATGAGCTCTAAGGCTTCCTCCGGATTGGCACAGGACTCTATGAAATCCATGACTCTGGCGAGTTCACGCCTACCTATAGCTTTTTCAACCTCAAGCGCTTGCTGTGAAGCTTGCAGGTTAGGTACTACGAAATAGTCAAATATTGATGCGATTTTGAATCCCCCATTCTGTCTTAGAACTCTACCTCTGCGTTGGATGAATTGTCTAGGGTTCGCGCTTGAAGCCATGAAGTAGGCAATTTGCGCATTGGGCACATCTATTCCCTCGTCCAAGCACCTCATAGAGAGTACATGTTGCGTATGCCCCTCGGAAAAGCTTGCGAGGATGGCTAGCCTGTTTGATTGTTTGGTAGTTGAGTCATAAATTGCACTTGAAATATGACCCCTTTCGTGCATCGCGACTTTTATCACGTCAATAAATCGCACACCATTTTGTGAACCTTCTGGACAATAGACCAGCTGGCCCATTTTGCCCTCATTTGTCTCTAGATCAGTCATCAAAAGTGGAAGTTTTTCCGAGGCCATTCCGATGATTGCCGCCCTGGCCCTAAGTAATTTGCCGACTTTATCCTGTTCGACATCACTTAGCTCCGCGAAGTCACGACCACGCATAATCTTGCCTATATCTGCAGTTATCTCTATGTAGCCGCTTGTTTCCTCAAAGGTGAGATTCGCAACTCGCGGGTAGTAGAGATACTCACAAAGTGCACCAGATTTGATTGCGTCGGAGATGCTAACGGAGTAAGAAATTGGACCGAAATAAGAAGTCAAAGCATCGGTTCCCTGAGGGTCACCCCAGCGACCTGGTGTAGCAGAGAGCCCAAGACGGTACTTAGCCCTTGTAGGAAGTTTTGGTAGCACCGATTGAGAGCCCAAGTTATGCACTTCGTCTCCGACAATCGCTATTTCTCCTGGAAGACCCTGCAACAGTGCTTGAAAATGCGGAGTCAAAAATGTAGCCTGGGTGACTATTACGGCTAGCTTGGACCCGGGCATTCTTGCAGATTTTTCAGCGGCAACAAGTAGCTCACTCTCCCAGCTCGCGCGTGTTTGGTAAGCCTTAACGAAAGGCCAAGAGGACGCGCGAAAGTACTCAGACCATTGGTCAACCAAATGAATCAGGGGGCACACGAGCACTACGGTAAGACTTAGACGCTCTAGTCGCAGATTACGGTGCAGAGTATCTAGGCAGGCAATCGCAGTGCGGGTCTGGCGGCCAACGACAGCGAGTTGCGTTGGCGCGCGCCATCATTGTGAAGCCAAAGG